>JAFRNO010000039.1 GCA_017430155.1 Kiritimatiellia bacterium
GAGATGCGCCGCCTCGTGGCACCGCTCACGCAGAAGAACCTCGGTGTCGTGGCGCTTGAGATATTCCAGGGCTTCAGCGCAAGGGGAGAGGACGGCAAGATGGTCGAGGAATCGCCGATCCGCCTCTTCGCCAACCAGAACACGCTTTTCGTCGGTACGATGAACGAGGACGAGACGACGCAGTCCCTCTCTGACAAGGTCATCGACCGTGCGAACGTCCTC
The DNA here is from genome assembly GCA_017430155.1 of Kiritimatiellia bacterium. Classification (GTDB taxonomy): domain Bacteria; phylum Verrucomicrobiota; class Kiritimatiellia; order RFP12; family UBA1067; genus RUG572. The sequence goes on from JAFRNO010000039.1 coordinate 223, forward strand.
TACTTCGGGCGTCCCGACCGGTTGCAGGCCAAGGCTGGCGGGGCGGGACACGCTATGCCGTTCACGCCCATCAAGAAGGCAACGTGGGATTCATGGCGGAAGAACGCGAACGAGGGCGAGCTGAAGTTCGCAAGCGACACCCTTGCCGCGCTGAACCGCACACTCGCCGACTTCAACCGTCCGTTCGCACACCGCACCTACCAGGCGATGCTCGCCTACATCGCCAACTACCCGGTCAAGTCCGGCGAGGACAAGGACGACGTCATCAAGCGGGCGCTTGCCGACCAGATTGGAATGCGCATCATGCCGAAGCTCTACGGTGTGGATCTCGCGCTCCATCAGGACACGTTCGCGCAGGTGCGTCGCAATCTCAACGAGGTCGGCGATCCGCTGCTGTTGAGGGCGTTTGACAGCGCATCTGACCGAAATCAGAACAAGAGCGGTTTCTTCCACTGGACAGGATTCGACTGGAACGGCTGATGGCAAGAACATTTCATTATCCGTGGCGGGCCGCCGTGGAATCGGTCCATTGGCGACTGCCATCGCCTTCCGGGGATGTTGTGTCTCCGGAGATCGGTGCGTTCGTCGATCACGGTAATGGAAATTTCGAGGAGATTCCCGGCCCCACGATCCGCGAGGGTACGGGGCAGAACCGCGTGCTGATGAAGGATGCCGGGCAGTTCCTCTATTCGGCGGAGTATTCGCACCAGTTCCAGAAAGAGGCGACGGATTCGTTCGTCCGTCGATGCCATTTCGCCCTGACAGACGCGTTCATCTGGCTCAGCGGATACCTTTACCGCTATCGCGAGGATTCTGGTTCGCCGCTTGCCGAGAGGAAGCTGTCCGATGCGTGCGCTGCGTTCAGGGACTACCTCGGCAGCAAGAAGGACTTTGCGCCGGAGTCGCTCATCGTCGAGATCGCCCGCAACGCGCCCGGAGCCGTCGCCTCGATTGTTGCTGGGCCGAGAATGGTGCTTACGCGGGAACATACCGAGGTGCCGCTCGACAAGATCCAGGAAATGGACGTCTTCTCGCTCGTTGATCTGGCGCGTCGTCCGGGACGGACGGTGGCGATGAAGGCGGGGCCTAAGCAGCGTCTTACTGCGCTGACGAGGCGTGAGACGGCGGACACCGTCGAGAACCGGGTGGTGCTTGACTTCATCCTCCGGTCGGCTCGTTCAGCTCGTCAGTATGTCGATGAAATGTGTGCGCGCTGTCCACGCCGGGATGCCTGCCAGCTCCGCGATCCCGTCGTCGAGAAGGACTGCCCCAGCGAGCGTGTGAAGCTCGTCGCCGGATATTCGAGGCATTGCGCGGCTTGGAACAGGAGCGGGGCGTTCGCCGAAGTCACGCGCCTCAAGGAGCCGCGCACGCGCCCCAACTACGTGCTGCAGCAGAACATCCGGTACGTCAAGGTGTGGAAGTACTACCTCAAGCTGCTGCGCCTCGAGGACATCGAAGAGGACGTGTGGCGCTGGCGGCGGGCGACGTGGTCGGACATGGCGAAGATGCTTTTCATGATGGTGTGGGAAGAGCGCCTGCGCCCTGCCGCGAAAATGCAGACGTCGCGCCGTCCGTTCATGATCCGTTCCGCAAACCGCAACGGACGATGGTTTGTGCCCACGCCGTTCGAGGATTCCCTCGTGTTTGGCGAGCGGGGACGGTACAGGACGCTCTACATCCTTTCGGCCGATGACGCAGCCCGCCTGACAGGCAAAAAGGACCTTCCCGCGGAGAATGCCGACTTCTTCATCGTGGTCGCGGCTGGCGGAAAGTTCTCCATCAGGCCCGTATGGGCGTTTTGCGACGACGCCAAGACGCAAAGCGAAATGGACGCGAAGAGACTGGCGCGGGAGGCATCGGAGGAAATCGATGCCGAGGGCATGCATGGACTTGCCCTGTTCCCGTCCGACGAGAACGTGGTTGCATGGACTGGCGAGGCGTGTGCACAGGGGTTGAATCTCTTCTCCGCGGATGTTAATGCCGTGCTTGACCGGATTGAAGAGTATGTGAAAGGAGTTTTGTCATGAGTACCTACACAGGTTTTGACATGGCTCCTTCCGCCTTGAGGTGGTTCGTCCGCGATGGAACGGGTAGTGCCGGCGAAGCTGGCGGCCCGATCTATGGCATTCGCGGATGTCCGAAGCATCCCGACTACGATTCGGCGGTTTCGTGGTCTGACGCGATGGCATTCCGGCAGAGCGAGTTCGAGGAGAAGTTCGAGAGCGGCATCGAGAAGACCGTCCGCTACGAACTTCCCGAAGGCCATGCGTCCGAATGGCTCAGGTCCTTCTTCCAGAGTGCGACTGGGCATCCCGCGGTTGACGTCAACGGCACCATTGCCGTGGCCGTTCCTGACCATGCGTCGCCGGAGGATCGCGATGATGTCCTTGCGGGCCTTTCTGCGACGAAGTACGCCAACGTGTCACTCATCTGGCGGCCGGTCGCGGCGTTGCTGGGTTGGATGGAATCCATGAAGAACGAAGAGGGCTTTGAGCTAAAGGAGCTTCTGGGCCGGCGGATATTCGTTCTCGATCTTGACGCAGGACGTCCAGAATTGACGGAACTCAAATGCGTCCGCCATCGCAGGCATCGCGACTGGATAGTGCCGAGCCGTTCACAACCATTGCCGACTTCGGTTACTGAAACTGGCGAATTCGAAAGGAAATGCTACGAAACGACATTGGGCGGAATTGAAGAATGGGAGCAGCTTGTAGGCGGACAGTTTTATGCTGATATCCAGCGGGCGATTGAGTCCGACGAAATGGGGGTTGAAGCTTGGGTCCGGCACAACGGGGCATGGATGCCAAAGCGTGTCGGATTTGCCGAACGCCTTCCGAAGGATATCCTGTCGCCGCTCCGAAGACTTATCAGGGACATATGGAACACTTTGGGCGAAGACGACATCTTTTTAGTGAACGGATGGATGGCGCGGCGGTACGAGAAACAATTTGTTGCGCCGTTCGGACCTGAGAATGGAAAGTGTGGGTACGCGAAGGCCCTGCCGGCCGACGCGGTTGCCGTCGGCGCGGAACTCTTCGCGGAACGCCTCGCCAAGGGACTGCCGACGTTCTACGACAGGATTGCGGACTACCAGTACTGGGACGGCTTCAAGACAAATTGGGTACAGATGTTTGATGGTGAACAAGAAGTTGAACCTGGACACAATTACGTTTATCCAGAGGCAGGACAAGATCCGCACTTGATGAAAATTGAGAAGTTTGCGGACAACGTTTCATTCTATGTGCGCGTGTCCAACGACGATGTGTACGCAAGGCGTATTAAGACTGAATTTGCAGAATTCATTCGTGAAGAGGTAGAACTTAACTTTTCTGCGATTGTTCGCCCAGAACTTGGTTCGGCACGATTCGTATTGTCCATGAACGACATGCGGGCCAGGCCGATCTTCCTGTCGGGAAAGACAACAGTCAGTGAGATAGTCCTAAGATGGAGCCGAGAGCTCAACACCAACAATTCGGTGAACGTTACATCCATTAATGAACACCAGGGATATGTCGAGCCACAACCAGTTCTTGGGCGCATCTACGACTCTGAAAACAACCTGCGGATGGTGGAGGAGTACGTCAAGAATCCGCGCGGGGTTGATTTCGCCAGGCTTTGGCGGGCGTACAACGCGCAGTTTCATCCAAGACAAGGTAATGGAATTGCGGATCGTGTCGGCTATTCAGCCATCCCACGAGAGCCGACGCGTGGACTTTTCGGAACTCGCCGC
>JAFRNO010000283.1 GCA_017430155.1 Kiritimatiellia bacterium
GATTGTCGCGACGGCGACAATCGCCCTGTGGTGTTGGGTGGCCTCGCGTGGGAGTACACCACTTCCTCCCGAGAAGTCTTTGGCTGTAAAGCCGAAGACAGAGAAAGCGAAAGCCACGCCTCCCCCGAAAAATGTTAAACCGCCAGAACCGGCAAAAATCCCCGAAGCGCCCAAGGCGGATGTCAAGCCGACCACGAAACCAGAAAAAGAGAAAGTGCAGACATACTTTGACGAGCGCGGCATCGAGCGCTATCCGGGAGGCATGCGCGTGCGCAGGCCTGCGGCGAGGACGGTCCAGATCGAGATCGACCCGCTTCACCGGTTCAAGCACACATCGGAGGCGCAGATTGCCGGTTTGCTGGAGGTCAAGCCCGGGTCAATGATCGTCGGCGACATGAAATACAGCTACCGTTTCGTAGAGGATTTCAAGGAGTCACTCAAGGAACCAATCGAGATTCTCGACTCGGATTCGGAATACGACAAGCAATTGAAGCGCGACGTCATTGAGACAAAGAAGCAGCTCAAGGCCGCGATGGACCGCGGCGAGGACATCGCCCAGATCATGACCGACACCCGGAACGAGCTGCGGAAGCTGGGACAATACAGGGATGAACTCAAAAAGGAACTGCAAAAGATCCACAGGGAGGGCGAATACACCGATCAGGAGGTCGAGGACTTCACGGCGGCCGCCAACAAGTTACTTGCAGACAAGGGCTGCCGCCCGATCAAGATGCCCACGCTACTGATGAGGTACATGCGTGAGAAAAAGGCGCAAACCCAACAAAATCAATAGGAGGAGAAAATGAAAAACAAGAACTTGATTCTGCTACTCGCCTGCTGCTGCACGATCATTCCAGCGGCGATGGCCGAAGGTGCGTCAAAACTGACGCCGGAAGAGCGGCAGGCGCGCAAGGAGAAGGTCTTTGCCATCCAGATGCGGAGGAACGGCGGCATGGTGCGCAAGGAAGGTTCAATGACAGGGCGCATCGTGATCGTGGACGCGCAGACAAAGGTCGACGGCGACGCATTCAAGGACGCGCTGGAGCAACTGCGCAAGACGTTGCGCATGGACATCATGATCGAAAAGGGAAATCCCGTCACCTTGGCGACCGCGCCAGACGAGTTCAAGAAGACCCGGGCGAACATGGCCCTCTTTATTGTGGAAGACGATTCCATTCCCGGCACAATCCTCGTTATGCCCGAAAACGGATGGGGCATTCTGAACATCGCCCCCTTGGCCGCAGGCGCTGGAAAGGAAAAGTTCGTTTCCCGCGTGGTCAAGGAGACGGTTCGCGCCTTTGCGCTCGTGGCGGGCGGTGCGAACTCGCAATACCCGCATTCCTTGACGGGGCCCGTGACCAAACCAGAAGACCTGGATGCTATAGACAGTTCCCGTTTGCCGGCTGACATGCAGGCCCGCATCTTCAATTATGCGGAAGGGTTTGGCGTAAAGCCCTATATCCAGACCACATACCTCAACGCCTGCCGCGAGGGTTGGGCGCCGGCGCCCACGAACGAGTTCCAGAAGGCGATCTGGGAAAGGGTCAAGGCCGACAAGGAGCGCGGGCCGACGAACCCGATCACCATCCCGCCGCCAAACGCGAAGAAGTAGGGCGTGGGCTCCTCCTGCACATACCGGCGTCGTCGGCTACGCCCACGCGGGCGGCGTGGACTATATTTCCTTCTTTTTAATGTAGCGGAGAATGTTGTGCCGGAATTTCTTCGGCCCGCCAAAGAATTGTTGCTCGGAGCGAGAGAACGGGATATGCGCCGCGAGCTTCAGCTCCAGAAGGTGAAGGGTGCAGATGAGGTCGGCAACCTGGAAGAGCCTGTAACGGGATGGCTTTACGTCAATGGCGAATTCAACCCTGCTACCGAGGCTTGTCTCGAAAGCTTGATGAAGAAGCCGCGTGACCGGGGATTGTCCACAGTCATAGTATATCTTGACATGGTCGACGGACGAAAGTACTTCGTGGCGCAAGGCGATGAATTCGGCGAGAGACGTCTTGAGCCGTTCGACGATCTGCTCTGTGGAATCGATATACCGTTTGTCCACAGAAAGGCAATGGTATCTGTAGTCAACCCGTCGGGCAAAGGCCATCATGCGGGCGAATATCCGACCGCGCAGCTGACGGCTCAGCATGGAGTAGTTCTTTTCCCGGCGAATGAGTGGACCTGCGTGGAAGCAATGCCCCTCAAGGCCGATTTCGCAGTCGGATCGTTCAAGGGTGGCGATTTCGGCGGAGATGTCGACGGACTGGTCGTGAAGGACCATGCCTACAATGTAGAAACGAGACTCTGGGTCTGGCAATTTGAAGTTACCGGACTCGTCGACAAAGATGCTCAAGGTTCTTCCGCTCATAGCTTGCCGAATAAAAAGAGAGAGTGGCGAGACGCGAATCTTGCCACTCACGCGGAGTCCTTTCCCCGCATCCCGGTGACCCACGCCAAGAGGCGTAGATCGGTTGGAATTCTAGCATATCGCCGTTCACCGTGCAATGGGAAATGCGAAAAAAGATGAAGTTCACCTACACATACCGCTCGTCCGATGGTGAGAGGCACACGGCCGAGATCGAGGCCGAGAGCCGCGACGCGGCTTTTGCCAAGATACGGACCGAACTTGGCATCAAGCCGATCAAGGTGGTGGCGGCGGAGGATGGAAGCGGCAAGAGCGCCGCTTCCCCGAACAGCAGTGCACGCACGCAGCTGTCTGGCACGGGAGGGGGGCGCGCCCCCGCGCCC
>JAFRNO010000006.1 GCA_017430155.1 Kiritimatiellia bacterium
CACGCTCGCCGGCCAGATGATGCCGTCCTTGTCGTGGCTCTGCTCCACCACGGCCTGCATCGTGCGGCTCACGCCCACGCCGTAGCAGCCCATGATCATCACGTTCTCCTTGAGCTGGTCGTTCTTGTACACGGCCTTGAAGGCGTCCGTGTACTTCGTGCCGAGCTTGAACACCTGCCCCACCTCGATGCCGCGCTTGAGCTCCATCGGCTGGCCGCACTTCGGGCAGAGGTCGCCCGCGCCGCAGATGACGAGGTCGGCGTACGCCGTGATCTGCGCGTCGCGCGCAAGATCGACGTTCTTGAGGTGCGTGTCGGCCTGGTTCGCGCCCACCACGACGCCCGACGCGCCTTCGAGCGCCGCTTCGGCGTAGACGGGCACGTCCGCCTGCGCGGGCTTCACGGGCCCCGCGAACCCGACGGGCGCACCCGTCACCTCCTCGACCGTCCGCGCATCCGCGAGCGCCACCGCCTTCGCCTTCAGGAAACGCTTCAGCTTGACTTCGTTCACGTCGCGGTCGCCCGGCACGCACACCATCACGGGCTTGCCGTCGGCCACGTAGACGAGCGTCTTCACGAACGCGGACGGCGGCAGGCCGAAGAACGCGGCCACCTCCTCAATCGTGCGCGCGTTCGGCGTGGGCACGGCCTCGGCGGGAGGGCACGTATCGGCTCGCGAGGACGCTCGCCCTCCCGCTATTTTACGTTCAGCACGCTCGAGGTTGGCGGCGTAGCCGCACGCGGGGCAGCTCGCGATGCCGTCCTCGCCCGCGTCGGCGAGCGCGTGGAACTCGTGCGTCATCGAGTCGCCCATGTCGCCGCCGTCGGCCTGCACGGGCGTCGCCTTGAGGCCGCAACGCGCGAAGATGCGCTCGTAGGCGTGGTACATGTTCCAGTAGCTCTCGTCCGCGCCGGCGGCGTCCACGTCGAAGGAGTAGGCGTCCTTCATGATGAATTCCTTCGAGCGCATGAGGCCGAAGCGCGGACGCGTCTCGTCGCGGAACTTCGTCTGGATCTGGTACACGATCACCGGCAGCTGGCGGTAGGAGCTCACGACGGACTTGACGACGTCCGTCACCTCCTCCTCGGCGGTCGGGCCGAGCGCGAAGTCGTGCTGGGCGCGGTCCTTCAGCTTGAACATGTTGGCGCCCATCGTCTCCCAACGGCCCGTGGTCTGCCACAGCTCGGCGGGCTGGAGGATCGGCATGAGCAGTTCCTGGGCGCCGGCGCGGTTCATTTCCTCGCGCACGATCGCCTCGACCTTGCGCAGGGCGCGCATGCCGAGCGGCAGGAACGTGAACAGCCCGGCGGCCGTCTTCTTCACGAGAGCCGCCCGCACGAGCAGCTTGTGCGAGTCGATTTCGGCGTCCCCCGGGTCTTCCCGGAGGGTCTGGATCATCATCTTGGACCACTTCATGTCTTTTTCTCCAAATCTGGTTAGCGGCCGCGCGCGGCGGCGCGGACGATTGCCTCGTAGTCGGCGGCCTGTTCCTCCATGGACCGCACCATCTTGAACTGCGTGCGCGCGCGCACGAGGTTGTGGTCGTCGCACGCCGTGTGGAAGTAGACGTCCCCCGCGAGGTAGTCCGTGAGGAAGCGGATGCCGATCGTGAGGGTGATGAGCCGGCCGGAGAACGCGAGGTGCGCGAGCTCCGCCTCGTTGAGGAACTTCGCCTTGTCGAGGTAGCCGCGCACGAGCTGCTCGAAGTACTCCTTGCGGGAGTAGACCTTCGCGAGGTCGCGCTCGTCCTCGGCGGCGTTCGCCGTGGAGGTGCGCACCATGTCGCCGAAGTCGTAGAGGGCGCAGCCGGGCATCGTCGTGTCGAGGTCGATCACGTGCGTGCCCTCGCCCGTCGCGTCGTCGAGCATCACATTGTTGATCTTCGTGTCGTTGTGCGTGGTGCGCTCGGGGATGTCGCCGCGCGCCATGAGGTCCACGATCGTGGCGGCCTCGGCGCGGCGGGCGTCGACGAAGTCGAGCTCAGGGACGCACGACGCGGCGCGGCCCTTCACGTCCGCCGCGCGGGCGGCGTCGAGCTGCGCGAGGCGCGAGACGGTGTTGTGGAAGTTCGGGATGATGTCGATGAGGCGCGGCGCGGGGAGGTCGGCGAGCGCGTCCTGGAAGCCCGCGAACGCGCTTGCCGCCTTGTACGCCTGGCCCGCCTCGGTGATGAGGTCCACCGTGTGCGCGCCCCGGATGAACGCGTAGAGGCGCCACGGACGCGTGTAGGCCACGACTTCCAGCGTGTTGCCGCCCTTCGCGCGGATGTGCTCCGTCACGCGGCGGATGTTGGACATCACGGTGTCGGGGTCGAAGATGTCCGTGTTGATGCGCTGGAGGATGTACGACACGCCCGAGGCGCAGTCCACCTTGAACGTGTCGTTGATGTGCCCGCTGCCGTAGCGCGCCGCCGAGAGGACGTCCGCCACGCCCATCCCGGACAGCACGGCCCGCAGCTCGTCGGCGGCGTATTCGCGGCTCGACATCTCTCTGTTCCTTATTTCGCGACGATCTGACCGGCCTTCGCGAGCATCTTCGCCTCGACGGACTGGATCTCCGCGAAGCCCTGCGAGCTGTGCGGGTTGAGTCCGTTGGAGGCCTCCATCGAGCTGTCGGCCTCGTTGTAGATCGTGGCCTTGAGGCCCGTGAGGGACTCGAAGAAGATGTTGCCCTTGTAGAGGCCGAGCGTGATGTCGGCCGTCGCCTTGTCGGCCCACACCTGGATGGCCGCGCGGGCGGCGCGGGTGGCGGGGTCGAACCAGCGGCCGTCGTAGATCTGGTCCGCGACGAGCTTGGAGAGCTGCTGGAAGAGGAGCGTCGAGCGGCGGTCCATCACGCCCTCGTAGATGTACTTGAGGCCCCAGCTCAGCACCTCCATGCCCGGCGCCTCGTACACGCCGCGGCTCTTCGTGCCGATGATGCGGTTCTCAAGCGCGTGCTTCATGCCGATGCCGTTGCGGCCGCCGATCTTGTTCGCCTCAAGCATGACCTCGTAGGGCGTCATCTTCTGGCCGTTGACGGCCACGCAGCGGCCCTTCACGAAGGAGAGCGTGACCTTCTCGACCTTGTTCGGGGCCTTCTCGGGCCACACGCCCATCGTGGGCTTCACGATGCGCATCGACGTCTCC
>JAFRNO010000284.1 GCA_017430155.1 Kiritimatiellia bacterium
CCGCCGACGGCCTCGCCGACCGCATCGAGTGCCGCGCGGGCGACTACCACACGGACGAATACGAGGAAGGGGGGTACGACGCCGTGACGATCTTCGGCGCGCTCCACCAGGAGTCGCCCGACCAGATCCGCGGCATCCTCGCGCGCGCGCACCGCGCGCTCAAGCCGGGCGGGCGCATCTTCATCCTCGACATGATGACCGACCGCACGCACACCGAGCCGGCGTTCAGCGCGCTCTTCGCCGTCAACATGGCGCTCACCACCGAGAACGGCTGGGTGTTCTCTGACGAGGAGCTCAAGACCTGGCTTGCCGAAACCGGCTTCGAGCCCGGCGACGCGCATCCCGTGCCGCCCCCGATGCCCCACTGGGTGCTCAGTGCCGTGCGCGCGTAGCGCGCGCAACATTAAATTTGAAGTCCCAACTTTAAAGGAGATTCCAAATGAATACTACTCGTCGTTCTTTCTTCACGGGCCTGCTGGCCGCCTCGGGCGCTGCGCTCGCCGCGCGTGTGCGTGCGGGCGTTTCCGCGCGGCACGACCCCAACCTGGCCGTGTTCATCTCGGACCTTCACCTCAACGGCTTGAAGGACGAGGTGCCGACGCACCTCTACGAGGAGCAGTGCTTCCTCTTGGCGGTGTCGAAGATCCTCGCGCTCGACCCGCTTCCGGCGCACGTGGTGTGCTTCGGCGACATCGCCTACCACTGGGGACAGCCCGAGGATTACGTACTCGCGGCGAAGCTCTTCCAGCCGCTTCTCGACGCGGGCATCAAGCTGACGCTCGGACTCGGCAACCACGACCGGCGCGACAACTTCCTCGCGCAGTGGCCCGCCTACGCGAAGTCGACGCTCGTCCCCGGACGCATCGTCTCGAAGGTGGAGATGCCGTATGCGGACCTGCTGATGCTCGACACCATCAACGCCAAGCCGGTGGAGAAGAGGCAGCGGTCGTATCCCGGCGAATGCAGCAAGGAGGAATACGAGTGGCTCGCCGAGACGCTGAAGGCGTCCACGAAGCCCGTCCTCACCTGCTCCCACCACCGGCCGAACGAGGACAAGGTGGGCCTCGACAAGCTGTTGCACGGTTCGCCCGCCTGCAAGGGGCACGTCTTCGGCCACTGGCACCGCTGGTTCCGCGACTTCCTCCACGTGGGCTGGGATCCGCAGAAGGTGTTCCCCATCTCGTGCCTGCCCTCGACGGGGCACTGGGGCGACATCGGGTTCGTGACGTTCCGCACGTATCCCGACCGCGCGACGCTGACGCTCAACCAGTACGACTTCTTCTTCACGGGCGGGCCGGGCGACGGACAGAGCTTCCGCGACGACATCGTCAGGGAGAAGAACGGCCAGACCTGCACGTTCCGGCTCGCGTAATGGGATTCCTGTCATGAAGTACGGCATTGGATTTCTGTCCGTTGCGCTGTGTGCGGGGCTGTGCACGACGGCGGCCGAGTTCAAGCCGCGCGCGGTGTTCTACACGGCGACGGGCGAGCGCACCATCACGCCGATCGAGGTGACGGCGCGCCTGGACGGCGGCTGGGCCGCGACGATCAGGAAGGAGAGCGTGCCGCTCAACGTCGCCAAGGTGGAGGTGATGTGCAACGAGTTCTTCGCCCACAAGGGCGAGGCGGGCTGGTGGCTGCTCGGGCGCGGGCTCATGGGCTCGTTCGGCCAGACGAACTTCCTCTACCGCATGCCGAAGCAGTACACCTACATGCCATATTACGCTATCAAGAACGCGCGCGGCGCGTACATGGCCATCACGGAGGGGATGCGCTTCGAGTACGACACCCTCGTGTCCTCCGACCCCAAGGGGCACTACCGCATGTTCCCGCGCTGGGACCTGACCGACCTCGGCACGGCGCTGGGGCGTCCGTACGAGGACATGACGGTGGTGTTCTACGACCTCGGGAAGGATGCCGACTACAACGACATGGCGAAGCTCTACCGCCGCTACCGCCTCTCGCGCGACCCGTCGATCAAGACCCTCAAGGAGCGCGCGAAGGAGCGTCCGCACCTCCTGAAGCTCGCACGGTCGATTCCCGTGCGGCAGCAGGTGGCGCACAAGCCGTTCAAGCGTCCCGACGACGCGATCGACTTCACGTCCGAGACGGAGCATCCCGTGAAGTGCTCCTGCTCCCTCGCGCAGGTGCGCGAGAACATGAAGCTGCTGCACGACCGGGGCGTGGAGAACGTGGCAGTGTGCCTCGCAGGCTGGCAGACGGGCGGCTACGACGGGCGCGTGCCGGCGATCTTCCCCGTCGAGGAGGTGGTGGGCGGCGAGGCCGAGCTGCGCAAGACGATCGCGTTCGGGCAGGCCTACGGCTGGATCGTGGACTCGCAGAACAACTACACCGACTGCTACACGGTGTCCCCGATGTGGGACGGGGGTCGGATCGCCTGCATGGGCCCGAACGGGATGTTGGAACGGAACGGCTCCTGGTGCGGCGGCCGCGCGTACAACCTCTGCCTCCGCCATGCGTGGGAGAAGTACCTGCCCGACCAGTTGCGCCAGGTGCGCGGACTCGGGTTCCACGGTGCGGCGTACATTGACGTGTTCACGGCCGTCTATCCCTACCGCTGCTGCAATCCCGAGCACCCCGCCACGCGCAAGGAGCAGGCGGAGTACCAGCGGAAGGTCGTCGACCTCTGCCACGAGCTGTTCGGCGGCTTCGCGAGCGAGTGCTGCTACGACCACCTGCTGGGGAAGGTTGACTACATCAACTACGTGTGCGCGCCCATGCGCGCGATGCGGCAGGGATACGTGGCGAAGGGGCTGCGTCCGCCGGTCGAGAAGTTCGTGCCGTTCTTCGAGCTCGCGTTCCACGACGTGGTGCTGTCGAACCCGGACAAGATCACGCAGGAGGTGCTGGCGCAGCGGGAGAACCTGATCCTCGTGGAGTTCGGGGGGCGTCCGATCTTCTACCACTTCGGCCCCACGAACGTGGACGGCATCGTGAAGGCGTGGGAGCAGTTCAAGCGCCTGCGCCACCTCCAGCTGGAGGAGATGGCGGAGCACCGCGAGCTCGCGCCCGGCGTGGTGCGCGTGACGTACGGCAACGGCGACAGGATCTACGTGAACCACACGCAGTCGGCGGCCTCGCCCGACGGCGTGTCCGTCCCCGCCCAGGATTTCGTTTTCCTTCCCGCGAAGGGGTCGGTTATGGTCGAATAGTGGCGCCTTCCAACAGAAGGGGATCAGGTACGGCACATTTCCCACGGGGCCGGGTGTGAAGTGCCTTTGTCGAACATGGCGCCGGAAAGTGATGACAATGCGAAGCGAAAAACAAAGCATGATCGTTGATGCAAGTGAAAGCGTGTTCATGCGCCTTGTGTCTAGTACGCCCATGGCAATTCTTCTTGCCTGCGCGTTGCTTTCATGCGCGCGCGTGAGCGCTTACACAGTGATGGACAATGATCGCATTCTATTGATGAACAACGATGGGAAATGGGGGGCTAACGTTACATTCCAAGGTTATTACAATACGAACACGAACGACAAGACGTACTGGGTTCACGACTCGACCTCTCCGGGATTTGCCCCGAACCTGCTGCGCGGCGTCACGCACACGATGTACAGAAAAGACGGAACGCGTCTTTGGAATTTGGATAACTGCAGGGCGGGGAGCGGTACGGTTATCAGTAATGCGCGAAACTACATTCCATGGTCGAGAACG
>JAFRNO010000285.1 GCA_017430155.1 Kiritimatiellia bacterium
GGTGAACACCTGGGTCATCCCAATCTTCTTGCCAATCAAACCTTCCATTGCGCCCTCCTTACACCTTGATGGTGATGTCGACGCCCGCAGGCAGGTTCAGCTTCTTCAGTTCGTCGATCGTCTTCGCCGTGGGGTTGACGATGTCGAGCAGGCGCTTGTGCGTCCGCATCTCGAACTGGTCCATGCTCTTCTTGTCCACGTTCGGCGAACGGTTCACCGTGAACCGCTCGACGCGCGTCGGCAGCGGGATCGGCCCCACCACCTGCGCACCCGTCCCGCGGGCCGTGTCGATGATCCCACCGACGGCCTTGTCCAGCACACGATGGTCGTATGCCTGCAGGCGGATGCGTACTCTCTGCTGTTGCATCTCTGTTCTTCTTTCGTTTTGTTTTTTACCTTGTACCTGCCCTTCGACGACTCCGACATCGCCGGGCGGCCTTGCGCCGTTGCCTGCGCGGCCCGCACGTGGGGGCCGTCTCGGAGTTGAGTTTCCGGTCAGTCCAACCCCGCGAAGGCGCAAGCCCGAAAATGGAACGCGCCCGCGGCGCCTTCCCGGCACAGCGGGCACGTGTTGTCCCTTTGCCGGACGCATCCAGTGCCTTTGCGAGGCTGCCGGACCGTATCTCGAACTCTTGACCCTCTGAGGGTTAGGCCGATTAGTTTATCAAAAGTGGGAGAGGGAGACAAGGGGTAAAATTGCAAATTTTGAAAATCGGGAGACAGGTCCGACTTTCCTGCCTACCGGCGGGGAGCCTTGGGCAGCCATGTCTGGATGTGCTTCCCCTTCCAGCAGTCCACCGAGGCATAGTCGCACAGGGTGATGAAACCCTGCTCGGTGGGAACCCGGAACTCAAGCCGATGCGTCGGCAAGACCGGCGCGATTCGCTCCACCGCCACAAGGCCGTTCGCGTCGGCCTTGACCGTGACGGGGTCGGCATACTTGGGGTCGGCATTCTCGTCGCGCGCGAGGGCGATCGGCCCCCAGATGACGGCCTGGTACCGCGCGGACTCGCGGTTCCGCCCGACAGGCGCGTCGAGCCGGCGCGCCTTGAAGTCGAACGCCACCGACACCTTGTCGCCCGTTCGCCAAGCCCTGGAAATCCGGCAGTACCGCCCCGCCTCGACAGCGCCGACAGGTTCGCCGTTCACCGTGACCTTCGTCCGCTCGCTCCAGGCCGGAATGCGCAGCGCCACGGTGAAGGTCTCCTCTTTCGCGGGGGAGACGGTCATCCGCCAGCCCGTGGCGTCGAGCAGGTCGCCTTCCGCCGTCAGACGCACCTCGCCGCCCGAGGCGGTCCTCGCCACGGCCGTGCCGGCGTTGTAGAGGTTGACGACCGGACCCTCCTTCGCCTGCATCACCGCCACGAACGGGATGTAGGCAAGCCCCATCGGTCCGTTCAGGTTGCAGCAGGTGACGGGACCGTTCGCAAACGTCCAGCCCCAGCCCCTGTTCGTCACCTTCTCGCCGTTGAGCAGGTTCACATAGCTGAAGCCGTCGCCCTCCGGCTTCATCGCCCCCAGAAGGCCGTTGTAGACGTAGAGCTCAATCGCGTCCGCCGCCCGCGGGTCGCCCGTGAGGCGGAGCACCTGGCTCGCATACTTCATCCACGTCACGCCCACGCACGTCTCCATCATCCGCGTCATGTCGGGGTTGGTCTGCTCCAGCGCCGTGTTGTCCCACGCCTCGCCGCTCCAGCTCGGCCAGTGCGGATAGTTGCCGCCGCCGTTGCCGACGATCGTGATCTCGTGGCGGAGCACGGCGTCAAAATACTTCGTCACGGCCTCGCGCGCCGCCGCGTCGCCCGTCACGCGGCACCACTCCGCCAGGCCCTCGAATATGGACGTCATCTCGTACGCCTTCGGATAGGGTTCGCCCATCCGCCACGGCATCACCCCGGCGCGCGCCTGGGCGAAGAGGTCCACGCCGCGGCCGTCCGCGGAGAGCGACTCCTTCAGCGTGTTGGCGGACGTCTCCTTCGCGCCGCCGCTCGCCACGATGTAGCGGGCGAACTCCAGATAGGACTTCTCCCCTGTCATCTTGTAGAGACGCATCACCGGCTCCAGGAGAGAAGAAGACTCGATGCAGTTCGGACTCCAGCCGATCGTACGGATGTCGCGTTTCGGCGCCGGACCGATCTGGCGGATGAGACAGTCCACCTGACGCCTCAGCGAAGCGAGCACCTCGGGGCGCGGCTCCACCCAATCATAGTAGTCCTCCAGCCCCAACAACACGTATTTCCGCTCCCACAGGTCGCTGCAATGCGGCCGCGTCTGCCCGTCCCCTCCCGGCTGAAGCTCCTCCGGCACGCAGCTGATGCTGCCGTTCGGACGCTCCGTCGCGAGGATGTCCGCGACCGCCGCGTCGAGCACGGCCTTCAGCTCGGGGTCCCGCACGTGCCGGTACTGCATCGCACCCGACCGCACGAACTTGCCCCACATCTCGCCGAGGGCGAACTTCGGACGCCCCTTCCGGAAAAACTCGGCGAACTCGTGGTATGGCACCTTACCCTTGTGCCAGCTGGCGATTGACCGCAGGATCGGCTCCTCCAGCCCGCCCGAGAGGCGCACCGCCCCCGCCGGGAGCGGAATCATCGCATCGCGTTCGTCGAACGACGCGCCCGCGGCGACCGCCGCGCCGCCGATGCACAACATCATCAGTGCCTTCTTCATTCTCACGTTCCTCATTTTCCGTTCAGCCAAAGGATGTCCTCCGCCGAGAGGTCGTAGATCGACGAGGTGCGGTAGGCGCCGCCCCACGCCGTGCAGTGCGCGTTGAGGTGGCCGCGCTTGCGCTCGCCCGTGCGGTACTTGCTCCAGCGCGTCTGGAAGTACGCCTCGTTCTTCGCGCCGGGCGGACGCTCCAGCGCGAGCCACATCTTTCTCTTCTCCGTGGGGAACCCCTGCGTGCCGTTGCGCCAGATGAGCCTTGCCACATCGCGCCAGAGCGGATTGCCGTCGATGCGCGAGAGCGCGATCAGGTCGGCGATCAACACGCATCCGTAGTCGTCGAGCGCGGCGTGCTCGGTGCCGATGACGGTCGAGCCCGCCGGTTTCCAGTTGTACTTCGCGAAATCGGTCTCGGGCCCGTAGACGCCGTTGTGGCAGTAGAGCCACGAGAGGAAGTACCAGCCCGCCTTCTGGGCATACGTCAGATAGCGCGCGTCGCGCGTGCCCTTGTACATCGCCACCGCCGCAGTGAAGAACGGATGGATGCCCTCGCGGTCGATGCTCGCGCAGTCCATCGCGCCTCCCTTGCACTCGAAGTGGTCGATGTCGCGCGGATAGTAATAGGCGAACGCGCGGTCGATCGCCTGGCGCACCGCCTCGTCCCGCGTGAGTTGCCAATACCGCGCGAGCCCCATCAGCACATACCCGCCGCTGTCGCCGCCCCACTCGATCACCTCGCCGCTGTCGACGTCCCACGCCGAGCCAAGGTTGCCGTCCGCGCGCTGGGTCTTCAGGATCGCCTGCGCGAGACGGCCCGCCGACGCCTCGAACTCGGCGGCGTCCCGGTTGCGCGCCTTCAGGAGGATCGAGAGGCGCGAGAGCTCGCCCACGCCCCAGCCGACGGACGAGGCGTCCAGACGGCGCCTGTCGGGACGCGGCCGCGCGAAGTGTCCGCTTGGCAGCTGGCGCTCGCGGATCCAGCTGCGGAAAACGGCGAGGCCGAACTCGACGTCCTTCGGCTTGTGGTTGCGGAGGCCGTATTCCACCGAGAGGCGCGCAAGCTGGAAGCTCTGCGACGCGAACCCGATCTCCGCGCCCGGATGCGGCAGGTATTCGCCGGGCTTGAGCCGCTTCGACTTCGCGAGCGCGTCGCCCACCCACCAGTTGAGCGAGGGGTTCTTCTCGATGTCGGCAATCGTCAGCCCCTTCGCGTGGTTCGTGTAGCAGTTGCCGAGTCCGGAGATCACGTCGTCGAGATAGGGGTTGTACCAGAAGCCCATCTTCGTCTTCCGGCGTCCCCAGTCCATGAACGCCTTGTCGAGACGCAGCACCTCCGAAACGGGCAGCTGCGCCGGCACGTCGGGCTTCAGGAGTTTCCAGGCAATGGGGAAGACCGCCGCAAAACCGTAATCCGGCCAGAGAGGACGCCCCGTACACGCCCACGCCTTCGCCGTGAACGTCTCGCCCGGCTTGAGAGTAAGGTAGGTGTCGTACCGCGGCGAGAACTTGCGCTTGTCGGTGTAGGAGACGGGCGCCTCGATGACGGGCCAGTAGATGAGATGGCGAAAAGAGCCGTCGGGCTTTTTTTCCATCGAACAGGAACTCACGTGCGAAGCCGTGTCGTCCACAGAGGCGAAGAGGGCGAACACCGTCTCCTTGTTTTCGGAGATGGTGCAGGAGGGAATGCCGCTCCGGTCGTAGGAGAAAATCCACGGTTTGCCGTCCTTCTCCCAGCCCGTCGGGATGTCCGGCGCGCCCCACGCGGCCGCGCGGTCGGGATTGTGCTGGTCGCCGGCGATGGCCTGGACGAACGCGTTGCCGTTGTAGTTGACGCCGGGAATCAGGTAGCGCGTCGCCGCGAAGCCGGGCTCCGCCGCCAGCGCGAGCTGGAACGTCACGTTCGTGGCGGCGGCGTTCTTCGCCGTCACCACGATCTGCCACACGTCGCCGTCGCGCCGTGCCGAGACGGTCGCGGCCAGCCCCGCCGTTTCGGGGATCGTCCGCGACGAAAACGCCACCGATCCCGCCGCCGTTCCGGCCAGCAGCGCGGCCATTCCGATTGTCACCAGGTTTTTCATCGTCAAAATCCTTTGCGCACATTATACACTATTTCACGCCGACGGGCGACGCTTATGGTATAATTTCCGTCAACCAACCAAGGAGAAATCGAATGGTCCGCGTCAATGAAAACTACCTGAAGATTCAGGCATCCTATTTGTTCACCGAAATCGCCCATCGCGTCAAGGCCCACCAGGAGGCCCATCCCGATGCGAAAGTCATCCGACTCGGCATCGGCGACGTCACCGAACCGCTCGCCCCCGCCGTGGTCGCCGCCCTCCACAAGGCCGTCGACGACGAGGCCGCCCGCGAGACGTTCCACGGCTATGGCCCGGAACAGGGCTACGCCTTCCTGCGCGAGGCCGTCGCGAAGAACGACTTCCAGGACCGCGGCCTTGACGTGGCCGCCGACGAGATCTTCATCTCCGACGGCGCGAAGTGCGACTGCGGCAACATCCAGGAGCTCTTCGGCGCGGACGTGAAGATCGCCGTCACCGACCCCGTCTATCCCGTCTACGTGGACACCAACGTGATGGCCGGACGCACCGGCGCCTCGGCGAACGGACGCTATTCCGGGCTCGTCTACCTCTCCTGCTCGGCGGCGAACGGGTTCGTTCCCTCCCCCGCCGACCTCCCTGAGCCGGTGGACATCGTCTACCTCTGCTACCCCAACAACCCCACCGGCGCCACCGCCACGAAGGAACAGCTCCAGGCGTGGGTGGACTGGGCGAACGCGAACAAGGCGCTCGTTCTCTTCGACGCCGCCTACGAGGCGTTCATCCGCACGCCCGGCATTCCCCACTCCATCTACGAGTGCTCCGGCGCGCGTTCCTGCGCGATCGAGTTCCGCAGCTATTCGAAGACGGCCGGCTTCACCGGCATCCGCTGCGGCTACACGGTCGTTCCGAAGGGACTCGTCGCGTGGAAGGCCGACGGCACTCCGGTCGAGCTGCGCCCCTTCTGGACGCGCCGCCAGACGACGAAGTTCAACGGCTGCAGCTACATCACCCAACGCGGCGCCGAAGCGGTCTACTCCCCCGAGGGCGCCGCCCAGACGAAGACCACCATCGACTTCTATCTCGAAAACGCCAAGCTGATGAAGGACGCGCTCACCAAGCTCGGCTACACCGTCACCGGCGGCACCGACTCCCCCTACCTCTGGGTCAACGTCAAGGGCGACTCCTGGGCCTTCTTCGACAAGCTGCTCAAGGAGGCGAACGTCGTCACCACGCCGGGCGCCGGGTTCGGCCAGGCCGGCGAGGGCTTCATCCGCATCTCCGCGTTCAACTCGCGCGCGAACGTCCTCGAAGCGATCGGCCGCCTCTCCTCCGTCCTCGCCTAACTACGGAACGAGCGGAAGGGAGGAGCAAGATCATGAGAAGTCAGGACGAAACGAGCGGAGGAACCAGACATCTGCCGACAATCAGGACGAAACGAGCGGAGCGAGTGAGTCCTGATGACTCGTGATCCCCAGAAGATCCTCCAGCACCAGCAGCGCGAGCGCGCGCTGGAGTTGGGGAGAGGGAACGACTCGACCGCGGTCCGCGAGCTGGCGGTTCTGCTGAAGAGTCCGTTCCCGGACGTCCGTCGGCTGGCGGCGTCGGCGATGGGGAAGCTCGCGCCGCTTCGTCCGGCCAGCCAGATGGTCGTCGCGGCGCTCCGGATGCCCGCCCTCTCCGATTCCCATCCACAGGTCCGCCAATACGCGCTGAAGGCTCTTGCCAAATACCCCGAGACGGCCGCCTTCTTCCTCGACGAGTTCCGCGACATCGGGCGCAACGACTCGCTGCCGAGCTATGTCCGCACCGCCGCCGCCGAACTGGTCGCCGCGATCGAGAACTTCCTTCGGGAAAGGGACGCCTCGAAGACGAACCGCTGCCGCCGGTGTTCCCGCGTCATCTCCGAGGAGGAGTTCGTCCGGTCGATGGACCGGTTCACCCGTCCCTACTGCACCCACTGCTTCGACGAAGTTCTCCTAGAAGGCGAGAACTTCGAGGCCACCGTCGAAGAGGCGAAGGAGAAGATGGCCGTCGACGGCACGGCCGTCCAGTCGAACGGGGAGAAGCGGATCGCCGACTGGCTGGCCGCAAAGAAAATCACCTACCTCTACGACGAGCGCTACCGCATCGCGAGGGACACGCTCATCCGCCCCGACTTCTATCTCCCCGAGTTCGACCTCTACATCGAATACTGGGGCATGGACACGCCTGAATACAACGCCAACCACCAGAAGAAGCTGTGGCTCTACCAAAGGGCCGGCAAGAAGCTGATTTCCCTCTCCTTCCGCGACCTCCCTTCCCTCGAAGACGTCCTTTCCCTCAAACTCTCCCGCTACATCCGCCTCTAGCCCCCCCCGGTTCTCCCTCCTCCCTCTCCGGTTCGGACTCACTCGCTCCGCTCGTTCCGTCCGAACCAACCACCTAGAGCGAATATGCCCCAACATCTCCCAGGGTGGAACAAGCGCCCCCAGGGCAGAGCCCCCGTCAGGGCAAGGAGCGGGAAGCTTCCGTCAGGGCGGAACGAGCGGAGCAAGTGAGCCCTGACAGAGAA
>JAFRNO010000286.1 GCA_017430155.1 Kiritimatiellia bacterium
CGTCATCCGCTGCTGGAACAACCAGTTCTTCCCCGTCTCGCAGATCAGCTGCCGCGGCGTGATCTGGTACCAGGGATGCTGCGACTCGGGCCTGCGCGATGCGCGGCACGTCTACCCGAAGTGGATGAGCTACATGGTGGAGGAATGGCGGCGTGAGATGAAGCGCCCCGACATTCCGTTCCTCTACTGCCAGCTCGCGGGGTGGGGCCCGGCCGAGACGCGTCCGGACGCCGATCCATCCCGCGCCGGCCTGCGCGAAGGACAGCGCCGCGCGCAGAAGATCATCCCCCACAGCGCGATGGCCGTGATCCTCGACAACAGCGAGTACGAGATTCACGGACGCTTCAAGGGACCGGCCGGCGACCGCCTTGCCGCGCTCGCGCTCAACCGCGTCTACGGGCGGAAAGACGTGGTCTGCGCGTCGCCCGACTACGCGGGCGCCGAGTTCCGGGCCGACGGCGCGGACATCCGCTTCGCGATCGACGGCTCGCCCCTGAAGGCGGGGCCGATCCGCACCTCGTTCACGTGGAACGTCCATTCGAACGACGTGATCCGCCTGGAACGGCGGTCGTCCCCCGCGAGCGAGCTCGAGGGCTTCACGATCCGCGACGGCGCGGGCGCGTGGCACTGGGCGGACGCGAAGATCACGGGGCCCGACACGGTGCGCGTGTGGGCGGCGGGGGCGAAGAACCCCACCGCCGTGCGCTACAACTGGGGATGCCAGGGCTTCGGCAACCTCTACAACGCGGCGGGCCTGCCCGCGTCGTGCTTCACGACTGAAGACTGAGGAAATAGTCCATGAAACTGAGCGACAAGCACATCGTCGGGCTGGGCTGCCTCGGCGAGTTGGTCGTCTTCATCGTCGGCCTCATCCTGCTGAACAGCACGGATGCGAACGCGAACGCAATCGCCTATCTCCTTGTGCTCGTGGGACCCTATTTCGCCGTGCGGTGGTTCCTGAAGCATTTCGACTTCTGGTCGCCGCTCGTGGGCGCCGTGGCGGGGCCCGTGTTCGTCCTCGGATGTTTCCTGCTTGGGCACTTCGTGCCGCTCACGACGGAAAAGAAGCCGGACGAGCAGATCGAAAAGGATTCCGCGGGGGTCGAGGTGCCGCCCGGCATCCGCTACACGCCCGCATCCACGAACGAGGTGACCGTGGAGGAGGCGCTGGCGGAGCTGAACGAGCTCGTCGGCCTCGGGCCCGTGAAGGCCGAGGTGACGCGGTTCGCCAAGTTCGTGCAGGTGGCGCAGCAGCGCAAGGCCAAGGGTTTG
This sequence comes from Kiritimatiellia bacterium, assembly GCA_017430155.1. Taxonomy (GTDB): domain Bacteria; phylum Verrucomicrobiota; class Kiritimatiellia; order RFP12; family UBA1067; genus RUG572. The sequence continues at coordinate 1,273 of JAFRNO010000286.1, forward strand.
AAGGTGGCGCCCGTTTCCTACCACATGGTGTTCACCGGCAACCCCGGCACGGGCAAGACGACCGTCGCGCGCATCATGGCGAAGATCTACAAGGCGCTCGGCGTGGTGAAGAAGGGGCACCTCGTGGAATGCGACCGCGGCGCGCTCGTGGCGGGCTACGAGGGACAGACCGCCATCAAGACGGGGAAGGTGATCGACTTCGCCCTGGACGGCGTCCTGTTCGTGGACGAGGCGTATTCGCTCGTAAACGGTTCGAACGACAGTTACGGCGACGAGGTGGTCTCGACGCTCCTGAAGCGCATGGAGGACGACCGCGACCGCCTCGTGGTGATCGTGGCGGGCTATACGGAGGAGATGAAGAAGTTCATTGACGCGAACTCCGGTTTCGCCTCGCGCTTCAACCACTACGTGGAGTTCCCCGACTACTCCGCCGAAGAGCTCGCGGCGATGTTCCGGTTGAACGCGAAGAAGAGCCAGTACGTCCTCTCGCCCGACGTGGAACGCGACCTCGGCGCCTTCATCGCGGACAAGACGGCCAACCGCGACCGCCGCTTCGGCAACGGACGCTGGGTGCGCAACCTTTTCGAGCAGGCCGTGGCGCATCAGGCGGAGCGCGTGGCCGAGATCGCGACCCCGACCGCGGAGCAGCTCATGACGATCGAGATGCGCGACATCGGCGAACTGGGGAAGGGGACGTCGGCGATCGGCGGCGGCCTTGCGCGCACGCCGCCGCCGGGCATCCGCTACACGCCCGCCTCCACGAACGTGGTCTCGGTGGAGGAGGCGCTCGCGGAGCTGAACGAGCTCGTGGGCCTCAAGCCCGTGAAGGCGGAGGTGGAGAAGTTCGCGTCGTTCGTGCGCGTGGCGCAGCAGCGCAAGGCGGCCGGCCTGAAGGTGGCGCCGATCTCCTACCACATGGTGTTCACCGGCAACCCCGGTACGGGCAAGACGACCGTCGCGCGCATCATGGCGAAGATCTACCGCGCGCTCGGCGTCGTGAAGAACGGGCACCTCGTGGAGTGCGACCGCAGCGGGCTCGTGGCCGGCTACACGGGACAGACCGCGATCAAGACGGGGCAGGTGGTCGACTTCGCGCTGGACGGCATCCTCTTCGTGGACGAGGCGTATTCGCTCGTGAACGGCCCGCAGGACAGCTACGGAGACGAGGCGATCTCGACGCTCCTGAAGCGCATGGAGGACGACCGCGACCGCCTCGTGGTGATCGTGGCGGGCTACACGGAGGAGATGAAGCGCTTCATCGACGCGAACTCCGGACTCGCCTCGCGCTTCACCCACTACGTGGAGTTCCCCGACTACACCGCCGAAGAGCTCGCGGCGATGTTCCGCATGAACGCGAAGAAGAACCAATACGTCCTCTCGCCCGACGTGGAGAAGTGGCTTGACGCGTTCGTCCGCGTGCGCACGGCCAAGCGCGACCGCAAGTTCGGCAACGGCCGCTGGGCGCGCACGCTCTTCGAGAACGCCGTGTCGCGCCAGGCCGTGCGGGTGGGGAAGGTCGAGAATCCCACGCCTGAGCAGCTCAAGACCCTCACGATGAGCGACGTGGGCATCAAGCTCAAGGACCCCGACGCGTCGAAGGAAGACTGATTGTCAATGCGCCAACACCGATTTTTTGGTAAAATACTGGCATGAAAAACACCCTCCTTGCCGTTGCGGCCCTTGCCGCCTGCGCCTCCGCCTCCGCGGAGACCATCATCCTCAAGTCCCCTGACGGACGAAACGAAATCGCGCTCGCCACCGAACCCGCGCTGACGGTTTCCGTGGCGCGCGACGGGAAGACCCTGCTCGGTCCCGCTCCGGTCTCGATGACCTTCGAAGGCAAAGGCGCCATCGGCGGCACGGGACTGAAGGTCGTCGGCACGCGGAGCGTCCCGCACCGCGCGACGATCCCCACGCCCATCTACAAGAAGGCGTGCGTGCAGGACGACGGCGCGGAGACGGTCGTCTCGTTCGCGGGCGACTGGCAGGTCCACCTGCACGCGCGCAATGACGGCGTCGCGTACCGCTTCGCGACCGTCTGGAAGGAGCCGCAGGTGAAGGTGATGGACGAGCGGGCGCCGCTCGTGTTTCCGTCGCGCGACCTCACCGTGTACGCCGGACTCGCGGGCGGACACGAGTGCAGCTGGGAGTCGATCTACGAGAAGACGACCGTCGGCGCGCTGAAGGACAAGAAGGCGAAGCTCGTCTACCTCCCGCTGCTCGTGCAGTACCCGAAGGGCCCGAGCCTCTGCGTGACGGAGAGCGACCTCCTCGACTACCCGGGCTGGAACCTCGTGGCGGCGTCCGACGGCGCGCCGCGCCTCGACGCGAGCCTCGCCAAGCTCCCCGACCCCGCGAAGATCACGAACAACCAGCGCCAGCGCCGCGTGGGCGGCCGTCTCGACTACCTTGCCATCACGAAGGGGACGCGCACGTATCCTTGGCGCGTGTTCCTGCTCGCGGACACCCCCGCGAAGCTCGTCGAGAGCGACGCCGTCTACGCGCTCGCCACGCCGAACAGGCTCGCGGGCGACCTCTCGTGGATCAAGCCCGGCAAGGTCGCCTGGGAGTGGTGGAATTGCTGGAACGTGTTCGGCCCGGACGTCAACTTCAAGGCCGGCTGCAACACGGCCACCTACAAGTACTACATCGACTTCGCCGCGAAGACGGGCGTGGAGTACGTGATCATGGACGAAGGCTGGAGCGTGAAGCTCAAGATCATGGAGATCAACCCCGAGATCGACGTGGCGGAACTCGTCAACTACGGCGCGCGCAGAGGCGTGGGCATCATCCTCTGGTGCAGCTGGCCGCAGCTCGTCGGCCGCCAGCACGAGGTCTTCCAGAAATACGCCGCGCTCGGCGTGAAGGGCTTTAAGATCGACTTCATGGACCGCGACGACCAGTTCGTGGTGTCCTTCCTCGAGCAGACCGCCCGCATCGCCGCCGAGTACCGCCTCATGGTCGACTACCACGGCATGTACAAGCCCACAGGCTTCTCCCGCACCTATCCGAACATCATCAACTACGAGGGCGTGCACGGCCTGGAGACCGCGAAGTTCCACGAGAGTTTCAACATGCCCGCGAACGACCTCAAGGTCGTCTTCACGCGCATGGTGGCCGGTCCGCTCGACTACACGCCCGGCGCGATGCGCTACCGGGCGCGTCCCCTCGGCGACGACGGCTGGAAGAAGGAGTTCAACCCCGACACCGCGAAGTTCCAGCC
>JAFRNO010000287.1 GCA_017430155.1 Kiritimatiellia bacterium
ACGACAGGTTGGCCTCGCGCTACTTCGACCACTACCGCTTCCCCGTCTCCTACATGCCCGGCTGCTTCTACTGCTTCGGCTGGGCGATGCCGCCGAAGGCGTTCCTCGGCGAGAACCCCTACGAGGGGGAGTGGCCCTACGAGGGCGCGGACTGGACGAAGCTGCGTCCCGCCTACAAGAACCTCTACCAGCAGGCGCTGCGTCTCTACTGGAACCACGTGAAGGAGAAGGGGTGGGCGGACAAGCTCGTGCTCTACATCTCCGACGAGCCGCATTTCTCGCGCACGAACGTTGTCCAGCAGATGAAGGCGTGCTGCGCGATGATCCACGAAGTCGATCCGAAGATCCCGATCTACTCGAGCACGTGGCGGCACTGCCCCGAGTGGAACGACTCGCTCGACGTGTGGGGCATCGGCCACTACGGCTGCTTCCCCGTGGACGAGATGAAGGCGCGTGTGAAGGCGGGGAGCCGGTTCTGGTGGACGACGGACGGGCAGATGTGCACGGATACGCCGTACTGCGCGGTGGAGCGTCTGTTGCCGCACTACGCGCGTGCGTATGGCGCGGACGCCTACGAGTTCTGGGGCTGCACGTGGCTCACCTACGATCCCTGGAAGTTCGGCTGGCACGCCTACATCCGCCAGTCGGACACGCCCGGCCGCACGTACTGGGTGCGCTACCCGGCGGGCGACGGCTTCCTCATCTACCCGCCGCACGAAGGCGGCACGGAGCCCGTGTCGACCATCCGCCTCGAGGCCGCGCGCGACGGCGTGGAGGACTACAACTACCTCGTGCAACTGGAACGTCTGGCGGCGGAGAAGGGTCCGCGCGCGGCGGAGGCGGCGCGGCTCATGGACGAGTTCCGCGCGCTCGTGACAATCCCGAACGCGGGCGGACGCTTCTCCACGCGCATCCTGCCCGAGCCCGAGAAGCTCGCATCCCTGCGCCTGCGCGCCGGCGAGCTCCTCAGCGCAAGATGAGTTGCCGCTCATGAAAAAGACGATGAGACGCATGCTTGCTGTTGTCGGCGCGATGTTGCTGTCGGCGGGCGCCGTCAAGGTTGCGGCGGCGGACGTCGTGCCGCGCGAGGGATGGCGGATGCTGAACGGCGCGGACGCGCTCACGCTCGCGGGCGAGCAGGTGTCCGTTGCCGGATTCGACGCCGCCGCGTGGATGCCCGCGAAGGTGCCGGGAACCGTGCTTGACAACCTGGTGCGGAACGGCAAGCTCCCTGAGCCCTACTGGGGGCTCAACAACCGCAAGGCCGAGGGGCTCATCCCCGATCTCGGGGACGGCAACCGCACGTACTACACGGCGTGGTTCCGCACCGAGTTCGATCTGCCGGCGGACTGGAAGGGCCGCGGCATCTGGTTGCGTCCCGAGGGAATCAACTACCGTGCGGAGATTTGGCTCAATGGCAAAATGGTGGCGTTCCCGTCCGGGATGTTCGCGTGCCAGACGGTGGACGTGAGCCTCTTCGCCTATCCGGGCGCGCGCAACGCGCTGGCCGTGAAGGTCTATCCGCTCGACATCCCCGGCGACACGCGCCAGTGGAGGACGAAGGGGATGATGGAGTACGCCAACGGCGGCGACGGGCTGATCGGACGCAACGTCACGATGCTGATGAGCATCGGGTGGGACTTCACGTTCCGCGACGGCATCCGCGACCGCAACACCGGCATCTGGAAGGACATGGTGTTCTTCGCGACGGGCGACGTGCGCCTGGACGCGCCGTTCGTGCGCACGAAGCTGTCGGACGACCTGAAGTCTGCCGAGCTTGACATCTCCGTCGAGGCGATCAACTCGAACTGCGACCGCTGGCTGTTCCGCGGCAAGGCGAAGGGAACGCTGGAGATCGAGGTGGAGGGAACGCTCCTCCGGTTCACGCAGGACGTGACGCTGCACCGCGGCGAGCGGCGCGAGCTGCACTTCAAGGGGACGCTCGCCAACCCGCGCCTCTGGTGGCCGGTGAACAAGGGGCGTCCGGAACTGTACACGCTCGTCTGCCGCGCGCGGACGAAGCACGGCGAACACGTGCTGCGCCGGCGCTTCGGCGTGCGCGAGGCGTACAGCGACCAGTCGGGGAAGGACGGCGCGCGCCAGTTCTGGATCAACAAGCGGCGCATCTTCATCCGCGGCACGAACTGGATCCCCGAGGCGATGCTGCGCACGGACGACGCGCGCATGGAGGCGGAGCTGCGCCTCACGCGCCAGCAGGGCGTGAACATGGTGCGCCTGTGGGGCGGCGGCATCGTGGAGAGCGACCGCTTCTACGACCTTTGCGACGAGATGGGCCTGCTCGTGTGGCAGGAGTTCTTCATGACGGGCGACACGGCACATCCCGACGACGCGGCGCTCTACCTCTCGTGCGTGGCCGACCAGGTGAAGCGCATCCGCCACCACGCCTCGATCTGCCACTACGTCTGCTCCAACGAGTCGACGGAGGTGGACGGCATCCGCGAGCTGCTGGAGAGGCTGGACGGCACGCGCAGCTACATGATGCAGAGCGAGTGCGACGGCGTGCACGACGGCTCGCCCTACTACTCGCTCAACCCGATGCGCTACTACGACGACACGGCCTCGCCGCGCGGCAGCCGCGTCTACGGCTTCAACCCCGAATACGGCACGGCCGTGCTGCCGACGGCGGAGTGCCTGCGGGAGGTGCTGCCGGAGAAGGACCTGTGGCCGATCAACCGCGAGGCGTGGGCCTACCGCGACGGCAACAACTTCTACAAGTCGGTCACCGTGCACGACGACCTCGTGAAGTGCTACGGCGAGGCAACGTCGCTGGAGGACTACTGCCGCCGCTCGCAGGCGCTCGACTACCACGCCACGCGCGCGATCTGGGAGGTGTGGAACCGCGTCCGGAACGAGAAGGGGACGGGCGTCCTGTACTGGTACAACAACGTGCCGCTGCCGAAGGTGGTGGCCTACGGGTGGGACTATTCGCTGGAGCCCACGCCCGCGCTCTTCGCCACGCAGAACGCGCTGGAGCCCCTGCACGCGCAGTACGACTACCTGGACGACATGGTGTGCCTCGCGAACGACCTGACCGAACCGCGCGCCGTGGAGGTGGCGGCTGTCGTCTACGACTTCGACTCGCGCAAGGTGTGGGAGAAGTCCGCGCCCGTCACGGTGCCCGCCGAGCGGTGCGTGGAGGCGTTCAAGGTCGAGTTCCCGCCGCTCGACAGGCCGCACTTCATCCGTCTTTCCGTGCGGGAGGCGGGGCGCGAGATCGCGTCCACGTTCTACTGGCGCTCGCCGGAGAAGTACAATCCGAAGACGCCGGACGCGCTGACCGGCCCATGCACGGCTGGATTCGCGGCGCTTTCCGCGCTGCCCAAGACGAGGCTGGCCGTCAAGACGTCCGACGCGGCGGGCACACTGCGCGTGACCGTGACGAACACGGGCGACAAGATCGCGTTCCTCACGCGCCTGGCCCTGACCGGCGAGGACAGAAAGCCGCTCCGCCCCTCGTTCTATTCCGACAACTGGTTCTCGCTTCTGCCCGGCGAGTCAAAGGCGATGACCGTGCAGCATCCCGCCAAGCCGTTCAAGCTGTCGGTCTCCGCCTGGAACGCGGAAGCGTCGGTGGAAAGTCGCTAACGTCTGGCCGCCTCGCCCGCGAAATGAAAGGAAAATGCGAGCCATGAAGAGATTGGCACTGGGATGTCTTGCGGCGCTGGCGGCGTTGCTGTTGTCCGCCGCCGTACATGAATTCTCGCCGACGGACAAGATCCAGATACGGTCGGAACCGAAGGGCTATGAAAGCCTGGTGGTCGTGTCGCAGGAGACGGGGCGCGTGGTGTTCGACTGCCGCGCCGCGTTCGCGAAGGGCATGCAGAACCTCGTCTGCGAACTGCCGGCTTTCGAGGATCCGGCGCTTGCGGGGGACGACGTGCTCTTTGAGGCTCTGGCCGGCAGCCTTGACGTACAGGGGCGGGTGCGGATCTACGTGCAGATGTGGAAGGAGCTTGACGGAAGGCGTCTG
>JAFRNO010000288.1 GCA_017430155.1 Kiritimatiellia bacterium
AAGCCGGCCATCAAGACCGTCTTCAGCGGCTGGGGCGCGAAGGGCTGGCTCTACCAGGGGCGCCGCCTCGGCACGGAGGGCGTGGTGACGCAGCGCGCGCCCTACGCGGACCTGCTCGTCTACATCTGGAAGCGCATCGAGAACGGCGATGCGGACCACACGCTCATGGACGCCTACTCGAAACTGCTCCTGATGTACAACCTCGGCGACACCCTCGGCGGCGGGAACGACAGCATGCGCGGCCCCCACCTGTATGTGCTGCAGAAGCGCGGCATCTTCACCAACCGCCTCACGCGCGTGCATGCGCCGAAGGGCTCCAAGAACGGCAAGAAGTGGGAGATGAAGGACGTCCCCCTCTCCGATCTGGAAAAGGCGGAGATCGATTCCCGCCTCGAGGCGGTGAAACCCTATCTGCTCAAGGGCGAGATCTGCCCGTGCGACTGAACACGGAGGCGAGATGGCACTCAACGAACAGACTGTCGTGGCCGTACACGAAGACGCGGGGCCGGGTTATAGGTTCCTTGAATTGGAGGCGCCGCGTCTTGCGGACGCGCTCGTGCCGGGCCAGTTCGTGCACATGCGCGTACCGGGATTGGAGCCGACGGCTCTGCGCCGCCCCTTCAGCGTGTTTGACGCGGACGCAGGCCGCGTGACGCTCCTCTACAAGGTCGTGGGACGCGGCACCGCCGCGCTTGCGCACGTGCGGCCGGGTGACGGCGTGGAGGTGCTGGGACCGCTCGGGCACGGCTTTCCCTCGTCGTCGAAGGGCGTGCCGCTCCTCGTGGGCGGCGGCTACGGCGTGGCGCCGCTCCATTTCCTCGCAAAGCGCCTGAAGGACCCGCGCACGATCCTGTTCGTGGGCGGGCGCACGAAGGACGACCTCCTCGCGCTCGACCGCTTCGCCGCGCTCGGCGTGGAGGTGCGCGTTGCCACGAACGACGGCAGCGCGGGCGAGAAGGGGTTCGTGACCGGGCCGCTCGACGCGGCGCTGGAGGGCCTGCGCGCGCGGGGCGAGGCGTTCGAGCTCTTCACGTGCGGGCCGGATGGTCTCCTGAAGGCCGTGGCCGACCGCGCCGTCGCGGCGAAAATGCCGGGGTGGATCTCGATGGACCGCCACATGGTCTGCGGCGTGGGCGCGTGCTACGCCTGCATCCAGAAGACGGTGCGCGGCAACTCGCGCTGCTGCGTGGAAGGCCCGGTGTTCCGGGCGGAGGATCTCGTATGGTGAACATGGAAGTGAATCTCGGCGGGCTGAAGATGCGTTCGCCCGTCGCCACGGCGAGCGGCACGTTCGGCTACGGTTTTGAATACGTCGGCGCGGTCGACTACGCGAAGCTCGGCGCGGTGACGGCGAAGGGCATCCGCCTCGACCCCTGGCCCGGCAACCCGATGCCGCGCCACGCGGAGGTGCCCGGAGGGCTCGTGAACGCCATCGGCCTGCAGGGGACGGGCGTGGAGCATTTCCTCAAGGTCACCGTGCCGTGGTACCGCAAGCAAGCGGCGGACGTGCCCCTGATCGCCAACATCTGGGGCGGGTCGGTCGAGGAGTACGCCGCGGTCGCCGCGCGGATGGGCGACGCGGTGGACGCAATCGAGATGAACGTGAGCTGTCCCAACGTCAAGGCGGGCGGGCACACCTTCGGGCAGGACCCGAAGGTGCTCCACGAAGTCGTCTCGGCCGTGCGCGCGGCGACGAAGCTTCCGCTTCTCGTCAAGCTCGCGCCGAACGTGCCGTCGATCGCGCCGTACGTGAAGGCGTGCGAGGACGCGGGGGCGGACGGCCTCTCGCTCATCAACACGATCCCCGCGATGGTGATCGACGTCGAGACGCGGCGTCCCGTGCTCGCGAACCGCACGGGCGGACTGTCCGGCAGGTGCGTGCATCCCGCGGCGGTGAAGGTCGTTTACGACGCACACGCCGTCACGAAGCTCCCGATCCTCGCGATGGGCGGCATCTACGAGGCGAAGGACGCAATCGAGTTCTTCCTCGCGGGCGCGACGGCCGTGGCGGTGGGAACGGCCACCTTCACCGACCCGGGCGTCGTGGCGGCGGTCTACGACGGCCTCGCGGATTACTGCGAGCGGCACGGCTTCGCGTCCGTCGCGCAGCTCACCGGCGCGCTGCTCCTCTAGACTTGCCCTCGGCGCGGAGATTTGGTATCTTTGTGCCATGAAAAAATATCTCCTTGCCCTGGGAACGCTCGGCGTGCTGTCCGCGGCGGCCGCGATTGACCAGAACGTGCAGAACGACGAGCCCGTCCTGCTGCCGCTCACGAACCTCGTGTGGCGTTGCGGACCCAACGCGCGGATCGAGAACGGCATCCTCACCGTGGACGTGCCGCCCGAGAAGGCGAAGCACGGCGGCACGGCGTGGGCGGACCTCGACCTCGCCCCCTACCGCGGCCACGGCGTGAAGATGACGGTGCGCGCGCGCGGCGAGCGCATCGCCAAGCCGCCGCAGACCTGGCTCGGCCTCAAGTTCCAGTTCTCGTGGGTCGACGAATTCGGCCAGACGCACTGGCCGAACACGCACGGCCGCGTCGGCGACTTCGAGGAGCAGGAGATCGTGGTGACGGAGAACTTCAAGGCGCACACGCCCGCGAAGGGGCGCTTCATGCTCGGCCTCCAGAAGACGAGCGGGAAGGTCGTGTTCGACCTCAACACGCTCAAGGCCGGCATCTCGGACGGCCTCTTCCGCGTCGTCAACGAGGACTGGACCTGCCGCTACCCGCCCGAGACGCTGCGCGCCGGACAGCCCAACCTGCGCGGCGTCATGCTGCCGGGCGGTCCCTGCAAGGAGGACGACTTCAAGACCCTCCGCGAATGGGGCGCCACCCTCGCGCGCTACCAGATGACGCGCTGGTTCTCCGAGAAGGGCAAGAACCGCGACCTCGCCGACTTCGACCGCTGGCTCGACGGCAAGCTCGACCACCTCGAGCGCGACGTCCTCCCGTGGGCGCGCAAGTACGGCATCCAGATCTGCATCGACCTCCACGTGCCGCCAGGCGGACGCGACGAGACGAAAGACCTCGCGATGTACTACGACAAGACCTACGCCGCGCACTTCGTCACGTGCTGGCGCCGGATCGCCACGCGCTTCAAGGGACAGTCCAACATCTACGGCTACGACCTCATCAACGAGCCCGTCCAGACCCGCCGCGCGACGGTGGCGGACTACTGGACGCTCCAGCGCCTCGCCGCCGAGGAAATCCGCAAGATCGATCCAACCACGCCCATCATCATCGAGGCCGTCCAGTGGGACAGCGCGGACGCCTTCGCCTACCTCTCCCCCCTGCGCCTCGACAACGTCATCTACCAGGTGCACATGTACCAGCCCGGCGAGTACACCCACCAGGGCGTGCACGCCAAGACGGCGGAATACGGACACTATCCGTGGCCGAACCCCGAGAAGAAGTGGGACAAGGAGTACATCCGCTCGCGCCTCGCGCCCGTGCGCGCCTTCGAGAAGAAGCACAACGCGAAGATCTACGTGGGCGAGTTCTCCGCCATCAACTGGGCGGAAGGGGCCGACCGCTACATCGCCGACTGCATCGACGTGTTCAACGAGTACAACTGGGACTGGACGTTCCACGCCTTCCGCGAATGGGCCGGCTGGAGCGTGGAGCACGTCGGCACGAACGCGCGCGACCTGCATCCCTCGGACGACAACCCGCGCAAGCGCGCCCTTCTCGGGGGGCTGCGGAAAGGCATCAAATGACGGTTACCCTGAAAATCGACAAGACGGTCTACGGCGGCGACGGACTCGGCCGCCTCGGCGACGGGCGCGTCGCGTTCGTGCCGGGCGCGTACGCGGGCGAGACCGTGAAGGCGGAGATCGTCGAGCAGAAGAAGCGCTTCGTCAAGACGCGCCTCGTGTCCGTGGAGGAGGCGATCCCCGAACGCCTCGCCGAGACGGGGCCGACCGTGCCCGGCATGGTGTACGCCGACGTGGCGTACGCCGCCGAGATCCGCTTCAAGCAGGACCAGCTCGAGAACTTTCTCTGGAAAGTCGCGCAGACCGTCCTGCCGCTTGAGGTCGTTCCCGCCGCTGCGCCGCTCGCCTACCGCAACAAGGTGGTGTACCACACGGAGCGGCAGCACGGGAAGTGGGTGCTCGGCTACCGCGAGGAACCCGACCACCGCGTGGTGGACGTGACGCAGGATCCGCTCGCGTGCCCCGCGATCAACGCGGCACTGCCCGCCATTCGTTCTGCCGTGTTCACCCTCCTCACGCAGGGCGCACGCGCCGTGCGCCAGAGCGCGAAGGCGGCGGACAACGTGACGATCCGCCACACGGCGCGCGACGGCGTGAAGTGGTGGCTCGGCGAGCCGCCCGCAAGCCTGGAGCTGTGCGAGCAGACGGCCGGGCTGAAGTTCGCCGTGCCGGCGGACGGCTTCTACCAGGTCAACCCGCAGATGGCCGACCGGCTCGTGGCGGCCGTGCGCGACGAGTACCTTTCCGGGATCGACGTTGCCCCGCACGTGCTCGACCTCTACTGTGGCGTGGGCGTGTTCGGACTCTGCTGTGCGCAGGCCGCGAAGGCGTCTATGCCCGACGGCATCCGTCTCGTGGGCATCGAAAGCGGGCGCGCCGCGGTGGCGTGCGCGAAGAAGAACGCGGCGGCGCTTGGCCTCCCCGCGAACTTCTTCTGCGAGCGCGTGGGCGGCAGCCTCACGCGCATCAAGGCGGGTGCGCACCACACGGTGATCGTGGATCCGCCGCGCGGCGGCCTCGAGCCGAACGTGGCCCCGTGGCTCGCGCGTCTGCCCGCCCCGCGCATCCTCTACGTGTCGTGCGACCCGGCCACGCTCACGCGCGACCTCGCCGTGCTCACCCGCACCTACGACATCGCGCGCGTGAAGCTCTTCGACCTCTTTCCGCGCACCGCGCGCTTTGAAACGTTTGTCACGCTTGAAAGGAAGCAAAAAACATGAAACTGAAGATTTCCGCGGCTCTCGTCGCGGCGGCCCTAGCGTCCGTCGCCGCGCCCGCCGATCCGCTCGAATCCGTGGACACGCTGATCGGCGGCTCGTACCGCGGGCACACGTTTCCGGGCGCGACGTGTCCGTTCTCGATGGTGCAGGTGAGTCCCGACACGGGACTCTGCGACTGGGACCACTGCTCCGGCTACGTGTGGGAGGATCCCTGCATCTACGGCTTCTCGCAGACCCACCTGAGCGGCACGGGGTGTCCCGACCTCGAGGACGTGCGCCTACTGCCGTTCACGGACGACTTCGCCTCGTCCGATCCGCGCACATGGTGCCTTGCGAAGGATTTTCGCACGGAGAAGGGGCGTCCCGGGCTCTACACGGTCGCCCTCACCAACGCGGGCATCACCGTGGAGCTCACGTCGACGCCGCGCGTGGGCGTTCACCGCTATACCTACGCCGCGGGGAAGCCCGTGAAGTTGCTCATCGACCTGCAATGGGTCAACGCCGGCAACATGTCGGGTGCCGTCGTGTCGTTCTCGAACCGGCTTGACGCGGCGAACGCCGCAATCGTCGGCGGACGCCGCACGCACGCCTGGCTGAAGCGCAGCGTCTGCTGGAAGGTCGTGTTCGACCGTCCGTGGACGAACGCGCGACCCCTGCCAAAGGCCGATCCGAAGGAGCGGGGCGAGCGTTGGGTGCTGGAGTTCGCGCCCGGCGCGCCGCTCGTCGCGAAGGCGGCGATCTCCACCGTGGACGAGGACGGCGCGGCGAAGAACTACGCCGCCGAGGCGGAGGGAAAGTCGTTCGAGGACGTCCGCGACGCGGCGCGCGCGAAGTGGCGCGACCTGCTCGGCCGCTTCGAGGTGCCCGGCGCCACGGACGAGCAGCGCATCGCGTTCTACACCGCGCTCTACCACCTCTTCATCCAGCCCAACGACATCGCGGACGTCGACGGACGCTACCGGGGCGGCGACGCGAAGGTCGCCACGGCGAAGGACGGCGTCTACTACACGGGCCTCTCGCTCTGGGACACCTTCCGCGCCGCGCATCCGTTCTATACGATCGCCGTGCCCGAGCGCGTGGACGGATTCGTGAACTCGATGCTCGGCCACTACCGGGCGCTCGGGTTCCTGCCCGTCATTCCGTACTTCGGCTGGGAGTCGCACTGCATGATCGGCAACCATTCCGTCCCCGTGATCGTGGACGCCTACAAGAAGGGTTTCCGCGGCTTCGACGTGGACCTCGCATTCGAGGCGGTCACGAACTCGCTCACCGTCACGCACACGGATCCATTCGGCCGGCAGAAGATCAAGGAGAACTGGGACCTCTACGACCGCTACGGCTACTATCCCTACGACAAGATCCGCGGCGAGAGCGTGAGCCGTACGCTCGAGTGCGGCTTCGACGACTGGTGCGCGGCGGAGTTCTGCCAGGCGCTCGGACGCGGCGACGAGGCGTTTTTCCGCAAGCGCGCCGGATACTGGAAGAACGTGTTCGACAAGGAGATCGGATTCATGCGTGGCAAGAGCACGGAGGGAAGGTGGCGCATGCCGTACGATCCGTTCCACCTCGGCCACGGCGGCGATACCGCCAACGACTTCACGGAGGGCAACGCCTTCCAGTACACGTGGCACGTGCTGCAGGATCCGCAGGGGCTCATCGAGGCGATGGGCGGACGCCCGGCGTTCATGCAGAAACTCAGATCTCTTTTCATCCAGCCCGAGCGCACCGAGGGCATGGGTTTCGTGGGCGACGTGACGGGCCTCATCGGGCAGTATGCGCACGGCAACGAGCCGAGCCACCACGTGGCGTATTTCTTCACGCTTGCGGGACATCCCCGCCGCACGGCGGACGTGGTGCGCGAGGTGTGCGACCGCTTCTACGGCATCAAGCCGGGCGACCTCTGCGGCAACGACGACTGCGGGCAGATGAGCGCGTGGTACGTGTTCGCCGCGATGGGCTTCTATCCGTTCAACCCGTGCAGCGGCGAGTATGTGCTCGGCGCGCCGCAGCTGCCGGAGGTGCGCGTGGCGCTGCCGGGCGGCAAGACGTTCCGCGTCGTGGCGAAAAACCTCTCGCGCCTGAACAAGTACGTCGAGTCCGCCACGCTCAACGGAAAGCCGCTTGAGGGACCAATCGTCCGCCACGCCGACATCGTCGCCGGCGGCGAACTCATCTTCAACATGGAGCGCTAAGCGCCGAAAGGAAAGCAGTCATGAAACACATCGTCGTATTGGGCAGCACGAACACGGACATGGTGGTGACGGGGCAGAAGATCCCCGTGCCCGGCGAGACCGTCACCGGCGGACGCTTCCTCATGAACCCGGGCGGAAAGGGCGCCAACCAGGCCGTGGCGGTGGCGCGCCTCGCGTCCGAGGACACGCGCTGCGTGTTCATCGCGAAGGTCGGCGACGACCTCTTCGGCAGCGACTCGCGCGCGCGGTTCGAGTCGGACGGCATCGTCCCCCGCCTCATCGTGGACCCGGAGACGCCGAGCGGCGTGGCCGTGATCATGGTGGACGCGCAGGGGCAGAACTGCATCTCCGTGGCGCTCGGCGCGAACGGCACGCTCGTGCCGGCGGACGTGGAGCCGCACCGCGCGGAGATCGAGTCCGCCTCCGCGCTCCTCATGCAGCTCGAGACGCCGCTCGAAACCGTCCTGTACGCCGCGAAGGCCGCGCACGCGAAGGGCGTGCCGGTGATCCTCAATCCGGCACCCGCGCGCGAGCTGCCCGCCGAGCTTTATACCCAGCTCGACTGGATCACGCCGAACGAGACGGAAGCCGAGCTCCTCACTGGCGTGAAGGTGGTGGACGAGGCGAGCGCGGCCGCAGCCGCGCGCGTCCTGAAGGAGCGTGGCGTGGGACACGTGATCGTCACGATGGGGTCGGCTGGCTGCTGGTGCGAGGGGATGCATCCCTCCGTGTCCGTCAAGGCGGTGGATACGACCGCCGCGGGCGACACGTTCAACGGCGCGTTCGTGGCGGCGCTCTG
>JAFRNO010000289.1 GCA_017430155.1 Kiritimatiellia bacterium
CACGGAGAAACGTCCGGCTACGATCGCCGACGAGGCGGCGTACCTCAAGTGGAAGTGGCGCACGAACCTCGCCGACCCGAAGACGGGCCTCGACAACGACGCGCTCCGCGCGGGCGTGGTGAAGCTCGCGAAGGAGGGCGGTTGGAAGGCCGGAAAGGAGGACTGGTACGACGTCTCCGCGCGTTGCTTCGACTTCCTCGTGGACAACGTGGCGATCGGCTTCTCGAAGTACGACGGCTTCCCCGCGGTCTCGGCTTGGGACCGGCATAAGCGGCCGATGAAGGCGATTCTTTGGTCTCATGCGGCGGACGTGGACGACAAGTATTTCCCCGGGCTTCGCGCGAAGGTCGCGCAGATGCGCAAGGAGGGACGTGCCATGATCGGCAAGGACTTCGACCACTCCGCGCCCGACTGGGTGGACATCCTGAAGATCGGCTTCCCCGGCATGAAGGCGCGCGTGGACTCCTACGCACGGGACACGCCGTTCTACCGCGCCGAGAAGAGGGCCGCCGCCGCGATGATGCGTTTCCTCGACCGGCTCATCGCCACGGCGAAGGCCCATCCCGACGCCGGTTCGCACTGGATGAAGCGCGAGATCGCGTCGCTGGAGCGCCTGCGCACGGGGCCGCCGCAGACCGTGTTCGACGTGATGGAGTTCACGATGGTGTACTTCATCCTCTCCGAGCCGCTCAACTACTTCCAGGTGCGCACGTTCGACAACATCGACGTCCGCTGGTGGCCCTACTATCAGGCCGACCTCGCGGCGGGTCGCACGACGGAGGCCGAGTTCCGCGAGGACTTCCGCCACTTCCTCTGGCAGTTCGGGTCCATCGACAACTACTGGGGCCACCCTATCTATCTCGGCGGCACGAACAAGGACGGCACGACCGCCTACAACCCGCTCTCGCTCATCATCCTCGACGTGGTGGAGAAGACGGCCCTCCCGACGCCGAAGTTCCAGCTGAAGATGGCGAAGAACACGCCGGACGAGGTCTGGTGGAAGGCGCTCGACATGCTCCGCAAGCACGCGCCGCTGTGCCTCATGAGCGAGGAGAACATGGCGCGGTCGATGAAGCCCGTGGGGCTCACGGACGAGGAGTGCCGCGACCTGCTCATCTGGGGCTGCTTCGAGTACCTGCCGCGCGCGAAGGGCAACTGCACGAGCGCCTGCCGCGTCTTCCTGCCCCAGCCGGTCACGGAGATCCTGGCGAAGGCGGCGAAGGGCGAGTTCGCGGCCGCCACGTTCGACGACTTCAAGCGCGAGTACTTCCGCATCCTGCACGACAACACGGACCGCACGGCCGCGCTCCTCTGCGACGTCGAGGCCCATCTCGCCGAGGTGAACCCCGCGCTCATGCTATCGCTCGCCGTGGGCGACGCGCTTGAGAAGGGCGTGGACGCCTTTTCGCTCGGCTACAAGTACAACTTCACGACGATCAGCGAATGCGGCTTCGCGACGGCGGTCGACTCGCTCCTCGCCGTCAAGGAGTTCGTGTACGACAAGAAGGCGGTGTCGCTCCAGGAGCTCGGCCAGATCCTCGCCGCGAACTGGAAGGACCGCGAGGAGCTCCGCCTCCGCATGAAGAACTCGAAATTGAAGTGGGGGTGCGGCAATCCCGAGGCGGACGCGCTCGCGAAGGAGGTGATCGAGGGCTACACGTCGCACTTCATCGGTCGGCCCAACGGACGCGGCGGCGTGTTCGTGTGCTACGGACTCAACGCGCGCGGCTATGTCGACGGCGGCAGCCTCGTCGGTCCGACGCCCGACGGACGCAAGAAGGGCGACCACATCTCGAAGAACATGGCGCCGAGCGTCGGCGCGGAGACGGAAGGCATCACCGGCTCCATCAAGAGCTACGGCGCGATCGCTCCCGAGAACTTCCCGTGCGGCAGCATCTACGACGTGATGATCCATCCCGCCACCATCGCGGGGGAGAAGGGCCTGCGCGTGTTCCGCGCGCTCGTGGAGCGGTTCTACGCGGGCGGGGGCGTGGCGATGAACATCACCGTCGTCTCGCCCGAGACGCTGCGCGACGCGCAGAAGCACCCCGAGAAGTACGAGAACCTGCAGGTGCGCGTGGCGGGCTGGAACGTCCGCTGGAACGACATCCCGCGCAAGGAGCAGGACGAGTTCATCGCCCGTATCGAGTGCGTGGGGAGGTGAGAGAGAAATGAAAGCAAAAACGGTATTCCTGTTTCTGTCGATTGCCGCCGTGGCGGTCGGGGCCGACGTGCCCCCCGTGACATGCGCGCGCAACGGGATCAGGTGCTGGCACGACGTTGCCTACGGTCCGCGCGGCGACTTGCCCGACGAAGGCGAGGGATACAAGGGAAGTTATGGCGGGTGGCAGTCCGGCATGCAGTGGCGGTCGTGCACGCACCGGTCGGGGCAGTTCCTGGACGTGTATGCGCCAAGCCGTGCCGTCGCGACGAACGCGGTGGTGGCCCTCTTCCTGCACGGCGGCTCGTGGTCGCAGTGTTTCGACAAGGATGCGGTTTTGTTCGACCTCTTCCGTCCGCTCCTCGAGAAAGGGGCGGTCGTCGGCACGGCCAACTACATCCTGCAGACGGACATCACCTTCAACAGTTCCAAGCGGGCGCGCAAGGAGGCGACGTTCGCTGAGATGCTGCGCGACATCGACGCGGCCGCGGATCGTTTGGGCGCATTCGCCCACGCGCTGGGCGTGACGGCGCCCCGGCTCGTGGTCTTGGGCGAGTCCGCCGGCGGACACCTCGCACTGCTCTACGCCTACGACCAGGACAATCCGTCGAAGCTCGGCCTCGGACTCAAACACGTGCCGCGCGTCGCGCAGGCCGTCAACATCGTGGGGCCGACCGCATTTGCCGAAAAGGAAATCGCCAATTCGATGACGTGGAACTTCCTGTTCTTCAAGATCAGGAACCACATGTTCTCGCGACTGATGAGACGGCTTGTGGGACTGCCCGACAACGCATCCGACGACGAACTGCTGCCGTTGATGGCGAAGTGGTCGCCTATTGACCTCGTCTGCGACAAGTCGGTCCCGACCGTCCTTGCGTACGGCAAGCTGAACAAATGGTTCTCGACGGACGGACTCGTCCCCGCTTCGCAGTTCACGCTGCTGGAGCGCCGGCTCAAGGATGCCGGGGCCCCGTGCGTGTCGCGGGCATTTGTGCCCGCCAACCATGCGGAAGTGCGTGGAAAGGGCGGGAAATGGATCGCCGAACAGGTGTTTGGAACGAAGAAGGAGAAATAAACATGAAAAAGAGCATTATGTGTTTTGCCGTCATGGCGGCCGTTGTGTCGGCGCTGGCGCAGGCTGTTGCGCCCGCGATCGAGGACGAGGAGCGGGCGTACGGCGCGGTCTACGGCCGGATCGCCGAGCGCATCCGCCTGTGGCCGGACCTCGCGCCGCACGAGACGAAGGCCGAACCGGGGCGCTTCGTCAAGGGCGAGAAGCGCAGCACATGGCATCGCGTCGACGTGTCGTGTCCTGAACTCGTGATCCTGCGTCCCGAGGGGACGCCGCGCGACACGCTCGTCCTGGTGATGCCGGGCGGCGGGTATTCCGTGCAGAGCATGGGCTGCTGCGCGAACACGAAGCCGATCCTCGAGTCCGGACGCTGGCTGGCGATCCTCTTCTACCGCATCCCGCGCCGGAAGGGACGGAACATCTACGACGCCCCGCGCGAGGACGCCGCGCGGGCGATCCGCATCCTGCGCGCCAAAGCCGAGAAGTATGGCTGGTCGCCCGAGAAGATCGGCGCGATCGGCTTCTCCGCCGGCGGACATCTCGCCGCCATCTCCGCGACCTCCTCGCAGGATGCCCTGTACGACCGCGTCGATGCGGTCGACGACCTCTCGGCCCACCTGAACTTCTCGATTCCCGTCTATCCCGCCTATGTGCTCGACGACGGCCCGACGGGCCGGAACGCGCGGGGCGGCGACGGCGCGGCGATCCTGCCGGAATTCAAGTTCGACGCCAAGACGCCGCCGATGTGCATGGTCCACGGCGACAAGGACTACTATTCGCCGATGGCCTCCGTGCAGCTCTACACGGAGCTGCACAAGCGGAAGATCCCCGCGCAGCTGTTCGTCTACGCGAACGTCACGCACGGTCTCGGCGACAAGGTGAACGTGGCGGGCTGGCAGCGGCGCGTCGTGGACTGGATCGAGAGCATCGGCTTCTGACAGGCGGACGGGTCGCGCTCCTGTGCGACCGCTACGGGAGGGGGTGCGCTTGTCGCGACCGCGCATCGGACGCGAGCGTGATGGTGAGGCGGCTGTGTGCTCAGCTGAGGGTCTTGACTCCGTATTGCGGGAACTTCCCGTCGCCCGTTACGATTGGCAGGTCGTGGACAAGCGCAGTCGCAATGATGATCCTGTCTGCCGGATCCTTGTGGAAATCTGGTAACTGTGCGGCGCGGAGCATGATGTCGTCAACAGGAGGGATGGAGGTGAGACCGTACATTTCCTTTAGGTCCGCCATGAATCCAGCCGGATCGTTTGGGATGACGACCTTGCCCTCTTTCTGCAGCCGCGCGATTTCCCATACAGAGATGGGCGAATAGTGAAGCGTGGAAGCCACGGAGATGCGCCGTCTGGCGTCCTTGGTCAGCTCGCCCCCGCCCATGCCGAGCCAAATGAGGGCGCATGTGTCGAGCAGATACCTCATCAGGCGTTCTCCCACAGGGCGGAGTCGTCCGCGAAGAGGTCCCCCTTGACCGCAATCTTCGTCCCGTATCCGGGAAGGGGACGAATCTTGCGCGACCGCTCGATCGGAACGAGCCGCGCGATGGGCCGACCGTATCGCATGATCGTGAATGAGACCAGGCCGGACTCCACCTCGGAGAGCATTCCGGAAAAGTTGGCTTTTGCTTCGTTGACATTCATTACTGCAGGCATGGCGATATCCTCCGTGAAAACGGCAGTAGTATAGCATAAGATGGCTTCTTGAGTCAATGATGACTTGTTGGCCAACAATCGGCCGAAAGGGATGTGGCCAGCGTATCGCGGCGGGATTTGGCAAGATGCCACTATTCTTGCTGCCGATGGCGGCGACGGTATTCGCCGGGCGTGATGCCGCGTTCGCGCTTGAAGAGCTTCGTGAGGTGGCTCTGGTCCCAGAAGCCCGTCTCGACGGCGATCTCCGAGACGAGCTTGTCGGTCGTCTCCAGCAGCTTGCGGGCGGCGTTGAGGCGGATCGCGGTGAGGTAGCGTCCGGGCGAGATGCCGAACGTGCGCGTGAACTGTCGGCGGAAATTGGAGGGTGACGTTTCGACCATGGCCGCGAGATCGTCAACCGTAATGCCCTCGGCGTAATGTTCGGCGATGTGTTCCGTCACGGGCTTCAGGATGCTGTGCCAGTCCGGCGCGCCGTCCACGGAGGGAGTCTTGTGGTAGATGCAGAGGGTGCCGATGAACGCGCCTGCCTGGTCGAACAGGGGGTAGATGCATCCTTCGTTGCAGTCGTTCGACCAGTCGGCGGCGTGTGGATTGTGAAAATTGATCAGCGGGCGCCGCGTCTTCTGCACGATTTGGTCGTTCGCGATGTAAGAATGCGCGAGGGCGGACGGGAAGATGTCGTCGCTGTGCTGGCCGACGGCGTCCAGTTCGTCGTGGATGTTGCAGATGTCGCAGTTCCGTCTGTTGAGCGCCATGATGCGCCCCTTCACGTCTTTCATGTAGAAGGCGACCTCGGGCAGGGCGTCCATCGCGGCCTTGAACGAGGCGGCGTTGGGGCCGGCCTTCCTCAGGAAGTCCGCCTGCAGCTTCTTCTTTTCGCGTCGTGTCATGGCAACCAACAGTATAGCATATCCGTGGTAAAAACGGATAAGCGGATATTACATTTTTTCTTTCAGATATTACAAGAAAAATCTTCACGGCTGTGGTACAATAGGCGCATCTTCACCGAAGGCGTCGGTGAGTCCGGATGAATTCAAGAGCAGATCGGAGACGAAAAGATGGGTAAAGCATCGTTAGCATCGTTTTCCAAACGTGCAACTCCCCAAAACGGGGCGTTCGTTTTGGCAATTGTACTGGCGGGCTTGGTGGCCTGTCCGGTTGCGGCGCGTACCGTGACGGTCGCGTCGTGCGACCGCGAGACGGGCGAGACGACGCTGGCGATCTCGGCGGCCGAGGCGGGCGACGGCGCGAAGGCGCTCGTCGCCGCGTGGTCGCCGTATGACGTCGGGAACGCCGTCACGAACGCGCGCGAGACGGTCTACGTGGGCGCGGTGGCCGCCGCCGAGACGGAGAAGTCGTTCACGATTCCCGCCGCGTGGCGCGCGAAGGCCGGTTTCGTGCGGTTCTTCCTCATGGCCGACGTGCCGCCGTACGACGTGCGCCTCGCCTCGCTCCGTTCCGTCTCGGCCGGCCCGTACATCGACACGGGCTTCGTGCCGACCACGAACAGCGACATCCGCGTGACGGCCTACTATCCTCGCGACATGGCGCCGTTCGGTGTTTCTGGCACGTGTTACCTCTTCAGCAATCAGCCTGCGGCGGCAAACAAGACGAGTGCCCACTATTTCGGCTTTTTCGGCGTGAGCGGTACCACCTCGGTTGCCCCGCGCGATCTCTTCCCGCACGAGTACCAGATCAACGCGAAGGGGGCGTACGTCGACGGCATCTGCCGCATGCCGTTTGATCCGTCGGCGCTGGCCGGGACGACCACGAGCACGCTGACGCTCTTCGCGCGGAAGAACGACGGCAACACAACGGTCGGCAAGCAGGGCGACTGCACGATCTACGCGGCGCAGATTCGCGAGAACGGCACGCTGGAGCACGACTACGTGCCCTGCATGAAGAACAATGTGGCGACGATGTACGACCGCGCGAAGGGGACGTTCTGCGCGGTGTCTGGCAGCGGGGCGTTCACGGCGGGAGACGAGGTCGGGCCCGACGCGGCGGACTGCGGCGGCGTCGAGTCGTTCTCCGGGGCAATTCCGTTCGGGCCAGCGTTGACGGTGACGGCGGTTGATGCCGTGGCAGGGGAGATGACCGTGTCGCTTGCCGGAACGCACGACGCGGGCGTACTGTATGCGGTGGGCGGTCCTTCGGACGCGGGCACCAGCCTTGCCGGATGGACCGAGACGAATCTCATCGGCAAGGTGGCGGCAGGGACGCAGTCCGTCGTCGCGCCCGTGCCGTCCGCCTGGTGGGGCAGCGGCTGGCAGGTGCGCTTCCTCTGGCGTTCCGCCGAGGACTTCCCCTACGACCGAGAGGTGGAATGGCTCTATTCGGCCGGCTCGGCGTGGGTGAACTCCCTCGTCATCCCCACGCGCGAGACGGAGGTGACGGTGTGCGGGAAAGGTAATTCGAACGTGTGCCTGTTCGGGCTGACGGAATACCTCTACCTCTTCTCGAACGGCACGACGTATTACGGGTACTTCGGCCAGAGCGGGTCGTTCGCGAACTACGGTCCCACGGCGTTCCACACGCTCTCCATCGGCCCGGCCGGCGTGTTCGTGGACGGCACGCAGAAGGTGGCGTTTCCGGGCGGGGGGCTTGCGTTCGCCGCCTTGGGCAAGGCGTTGCCGATCTTTTTCCGGCGCGATTCATCGACCGGCGACATCAACAAGAACGGTCCGTGCTGGATCAAGAGCGCGCGCCTTGCCGAGTCCGGGCGGCTCGTGCGCGACTTCGTGCCGTGCGTCTCGAACGGCGTGGCGTATCTCTACGACAAGGTGTCCGGCGCGTTCTTCGGCAGCGAGACCTCCGCCGCGTTCGAGCCCGGCGAGACGGTCGTCCGGATTGCGGACGCCGACGCGCTCGCGTGGTCCGGCCCGGCAGCGGCGAGAGACGCCTCTGCCACGTGGGACGGCGGTGGCGCCGACGACTCCTTCGCGACGGCGGCGAACTGGGAGGGGGACGCGCTGCCAGATCTCGCGAGCGGCGCGACGGTGCTGACCTTCGCCACGGGCGGAACGTCCGCCCGCGTCATCGCGCCGTCGTCGGCGCTGGGGCTGCGCTTCGACTCCGCCTCCGACTTTGCGCTGACGGGCGCCCCCGGCGCATCGCTCGCCCTCGGCGTGGGCGGCGTCACGCTCGCGCCCAACGCCGTGAGCGGGTCGTGGCGCTTCAGCGACATCGGCCTGCCGCTCGTCCTGACGGCCGATCAGACGTGGGATCTCTCGTCCGAATCCAAGCAGCGCATCCGTTTGCAGGGGAACCTCCAGGGCGCGGCCGGACGCACGCTCACGGTCACGGGCGACGGCTGCCTCTCGCTCTACTCGACGAACGACTTCGCGGGCACGGTGCGTCTCGAGGGCGGTGTGACGAAAGTGTTCTCGAAGGAACGTCCGTTCGGCTCGGCGGCGGAGGGCGGCGAGATCGTCATCGACCAATTGACCGGGCGTGCCGTGCTGGAGTCCTTCGGCGCCGTGATCGACAAGCCCATCGCCCTCGTCGGCGCGGACGTCAGCAGTTCTCGCTTCAGCTTCAGGGGCTCGTACGGCACGAACGTCGTTGCGGCGGCATTCACGCAGACGGGAGATCGGCTGAACTGGTATCTGGAGGGCAACAGCGTGACGACGCTCACCGGCGGCGGCTCTTTCGCCGGTCCAGTACATTTCGACCCCGCGGACACGGCCTTGCGCACGTTGGTGGTCGAGGGGCCGCCGATCGTCCAGCCGACGCTTGGGAACAGGGACAGGGCGTTCAAATTCCACGGGAAGACCGAACTGCACCTGAAGAATCCGGGCAACCGGATGTACATCGAGCTGGGCGCGGCGTCGCAGGGCGCGGGCAGTGCCCTGCACTGCTGGACGAACGACGTGCTGAACTACCAGTGCGACATCATCCTCGGCTACGGCAGCACGTTGGACCTCCACGGCTTCGACCAGCAGGTCGGCGACCTGCAGACCGGCAGCGCAGGCCGCATCCGCAGCGACGAACCGGCGACGCTCCTCGCCTACTATGACATCAAAGAAGGAGTAACCTGGGGGGCGAACGGCGGCATCGACGGAGCCGTCACCTTCCGGAAGAGCGGGCCGAAGCCGCTCACCATCAACGGCACGAACACGACGACGGGCGCGCTCGTGGCATTCGCCGGGCAACTCGTGATGGGCGAGACCGCTTGCTGGCAGGGGACGGACGTGCGCGTGGGCCTTGAGACGAGCAACCGGCATCCGAGCCTGCGCCTCACGCGCAGCGACAGCTTCCCCAACGCGCGCAAGACGGTCCTGACGATGACGGCCTCGACCGCAGGCACCTTCTACACGGACGCCGGCGACTCGCGCGAACCGGAGCTGATCCTCGACGCGGGGGTGAACGCGGTGTTCAAGGACGTGATCCTGAACGGGCGGCATCTGGCGCCCGGCACGTGGGGCGGCCCCGATTCGCCCGCGCAGAACAAGGACGGCAC
>JAFRNO010000290.1 GCA_017430155.1 Kiritimatiellia bacterium
ACGGAGATGCGCGTACGCTCCTCGTGGACGTTGAAGAGCGCGAACACGAGCGAACCGTCGTGCATCGGCTTCACCCACACCTGCGCGCGCGGCCCCCTGGCGACGAGCGCGGCCTGCGCGCCAAGCTCGTCCTGGTTCACCTCGATCACCTCGTCGTTCGAAAGAAGCGAAAGCGTGAAGTCATCGAGTTTCGTCAGATCACATCCAATGAGAAGCGGCGCGCACAGGATGGCCCACATCGACATGTGTGTGTACTGCTCGTTCGGCGTGAGCGAACAGGGGTGGACGTCTACCATGCCGACCGTCCCGGCCCCAGCGATCCGTATCGGCCCGACGATGAGCATGTCGGGGTCGTTCCACGCGCCAGGCCCGGCGAACGGCCAGAGGTCGGCCTGCTGCTCGATGATCCGGGCCATCTGTGGCCAGGAGTCGCGAAAGTCGCCGCCCGTGCGCCAGCACTGCCCGCCCACATTCGCACCCCAGGTGGAGACGTTCGCCTGGCCGTATGTGCAGATGGCGAACACGATGTCGCGCCCCTGCGCGGCAAGCGCCTCGCCCATGAGGCGATAGGGGAGCGTGACGCGTCCGATGCCGGAGCCGACGCCGGCATGGCTGTACATGCCGTTGCGGAAGTTCTTGTTGTCATACGTGCACTTGTCGTACTTGAGGTAGTCGTAGCCCCAGTCAGCATACGTCCTCGCGTCCTGCCATTCGTGCCCCCAGCTGCCGGTGCAGGCCCCGCAGGTGTACGGTCCGGGCGAGGAGTAGAGGCCGATCTTGAGACCCTTCGCATGGACGTAGTCGGCCAGGCCCTTCATGTCGGGGAAACGCGCGTTCGGGTTGATGGTTCCGTCCGGTTTCCGCTCGGCCCCCTGCAGGGTCGCGTCGTCCTTGAAGCGGTACGGGTTGTTCTGCCAGAAGTCGTCGATGTTCACGTACGCCCAGCCATGGTCCGCAAGGCCGCTCGCCACCATCGCGTCCGCCGCATTGCGAATGTCCTTGTCCGTGACCTTGAAATTGAAGCAGTTCCACGAGTTCCAGCCCATCGGCGGCGTGAGTGCGATCTTGTCGCCCACGACGAGCTTGAGGACACCCTGTGCCCGTCCCGCCGCATTCTCCGCCGTGAACTCTATCGGATAGGTTCCCCGCTTGGACACCGAACCCCGCAGGCATCCCGTTCCAGCATCGAATTCCACGCCCGCCGGAAGCCCCTTTGCGGAGAACCGCATCGGGCGAACGCCCGTTACGGAGAGCCTCCAGAGAATCGGGCTACACGGACGCACGCCGAAGACCTTCGCCCCATTGATGCGCGGAGCCTTATCTGGACTCGGTGTCAAGACTCCAAGCTGCGGCGGAGTCGCGGCCGTAGTCAAACTGGCAAACGCAAGCGCCATTACAGTGCCCATGACCAAAAACAGATTTTTGCGGAGTGGAGCGGAACGCCCCAAAGGATCAAGTCGGGAAAGACGCCCCGAGGGAACGCCGCACCCCGGAGAAACGACACTCCTGCCGCTTCCCAGCGCGAGAATTGTTCCGTGCAGTATTCTCATTTTGCTCATGGTTGTATTATTCCTTGGGTTGGGTGATTTGAGTTTGTTGAAAAACAGAAAAACACGACGGCACGCCAGACCCGAAGGCCGGACGCGCCGCGTCGTGCAAATGGGAATTGTCGCCGGAGGCTACGAGGTAATTACCCCCCCCCCCCCCGACGATTTTCGTGCTATTTTGTGCAGTTATAGCCACTTCTCACGCCATCGATGCCTGAAGCTTCTTGACCTGGGCAAGCGACAGGCCGGAATATCTTGCAATATCCTTCAACGCAAGAATGCCGTCCTTCAACATCCGCTTCGCCGTCGCGAGCATTGTTTCGCGTTTGCCGCGCGCCTCGCCGAGTGCTTCGTGACGAGCACCCAATTCCTCCATTGCCTTGCACATGTAGTGCCTCCCTTCTTCTGAATTCTTGAACTCGCTGACTCTTTTCCTTAGAACCTCGAAATACATCTCAGCCGCATCGCGGCACAGCAAGTCGTGTACCAACTTGCCGATCTCGGTTTCGCTTCGCGTCGCTCCGTTCACATAGATGATGTGCGTTCCGTCACGAAGTTGCTTGCCACTTTGTTCTTCCATCCGAAGATACGAGTACAATTCCTGTCCATCACCCATGACGTCGTTCTCGGTGATGAAGATGACGTATGTGTCGCGCAACTTATCGAAGTCCTCGCCGGACTTGAGCGCGTTCGCGTCCATCAGCGCAGAATTGTACCGCGCCCGCCTCGGCTCCGCGCCGTGGTCGGAACGCTGGATCTCAATGTCGTATTCCCGGCCCTTCGAATCCCTCGCGAACACGTCGAAGCGCACGCCGCGCCCCTGAAGGCTCTTGATCGGATATTCTGTATGCGACTTGACT
Source organism: Kiritimatiellia bacterium (assembly GCA_017430155.1). Taxonomy (GTDB): domain Bacteria; phylum Verrucomicrobiota; class Kiritimatiellia; order RFP12; family UBA1067; genus RUG572. The sequence continues at coordinate 2,408 of JAFRNO010000290.1, forward strand.
ACCTTCAGATCCTTCTTGCCGAGGATGATCTGCAGAATAAGCTCGATGCACTGCGGTGCGTTCTCAAGGCACTTCGACATGAAATCGTCGTCCATGAGCCGGAATCGCTCGATCTCCGCGAGATACTCCGGCTTCATGACGTATGCAGAACGCCTTCCCCTCGCCTTATGGGCGACGGTCTTGACCGCCTTCTGCTTGCCTTTATGCATGAGTTTCGCCATGTCGCTTTATTCCCAATCCCGTTCAAGGGCAGTACCCTTTAACGTGAAACGCTTGAATTATACCATAAAAACTCGTCGTTGTCCTGTGGGGTAATGAGAATGATGGTTATTTCCTTACTGCTTTTTCCTTTCAAGCGTGACGAGCGTCTCGAAGCGCGCGGTGCGCGGGAAGAGGTCGAAGAGCTTCACGCGCGCGATGTCGTAGGTGCG
>JAFRNO010000291.1 GCA_017430155.1 Kiritimatiellia bacterium
GATCCGCCGCGCCGCGGCGGTCGGCGCGAAGGTAATCGGCGTCAACTGCCGCGACCTCAAGACGTTCCACACCGACCCCGCCATCACCGCCGGGCTGCTCGCGCAGATTCCGGACGGCGTGGTGAAGATCGCCGAGAGCGGCATCCGCGGCGCGGACGACATCCATACCCTCCGCGCGGCGGGCGCGGACGGTTTCCTGATCGGAGAGACATTGATGCGGGCCGAACGCCCGGGAGAAAAATTGAAGGAGCTCATGAAATGAAAAAAGGACACTACGGACAATACGGCGGTCAGTACATCGCCGAAACGCTGATGACGCCGCTGCGCGAACTCGAGGCGGCGTACAACGAGGCCAAGGCCGACCCCGCGTTCCAGGCGGAGTTCCAGGAGATTCTCCGCGACTACGTGGGGCGCGAATCGCCCCTTACGTACGCGCGGCGTCTTTCGGAACACCTCGGCGGCGCGCGGATCGTGCTGAAGCGCGAGGACCTCAACCACACGGGCGCGCACAAGGTGAACAACACGATCGGGCAGGCCCTGCTCGCACGGCGCATGGGCAAGAAGCGCCTCATCGCGGAGACCGGCGCGGGCATGCACGGCGTGGCCACCGCGACCGTGGCCGCGCTCTTCGGGATGCCGTGCGAGGTGTACATGGGCGCGACCGACGTGGCGCGCCAGGCGCCGAACGTCGCGCGCATGCAGATGCTCGGCGCGACTGTCCATCCTATCGAGGAGGGCAGCGCCACGCTGAAGGACGCGATGAACGAGGCGATCCGCGACTGGATCACGAACTGCGACGACACGTTCTACGTGATCGGCACGGTGGCGGGTCCGCATCCGTATCCCACGATGGTGCGCGACTTCCAGAGCGTGATCGGCGTGGAGGCGCGCCGGCAGATGCTCGAGAAGTACGGCAAGCTCCCCGACCAGGCGATCGCCTGCGTGGGCGGCGGGTCGAACGCGATGGGACTCTTCGCCGGCTTCATCGACGACCCGGGCGTGAAGCTCGTGGGCGTGGAGGCGGGCGGGAAGGGCATCGCCACGGGCGAGCACGCCGCGTCGATCTGCGGCGGGCGCGTGGGCGTGCTGCACGGGTCGAAGACCTACCTGCTCCAGACCGACAGCGGACAGATCCTCGACACGTATTCCGTCTCCGCCGGCCTCGACTACCCCGGCGTGGGGCCCGAGCATGCGTACCTTGCGGACACCGGCCGCGCCGAATACGTGCCGATCAACGACGACGAGGCCATCGCCGCCTTCGACGCGCTCTGCCGCTTCGAGGGCATCATCCCCGCGCTCGAGTCGAGCCACGCTCTCGCCGAGGCCATCAAGCGCGCGCCGCACCTCCCAAAGGAGGCGATCCTGCTCGTCAACCTCTCGGGCCGCGGCGATAAGGACATGGACAACGTCCTCGCCTGGAAATCACGCCAAGCTCACTAAGGAGAAGTTTAAACCACGGAATACACAGAATGCTAAAAGCAAGGAGATCAAAATCTTCCGTGTGTTCAGTGTATTCCGTGGTTAAAAAAATTACCTGCTTTTAAGGAGAAGTAAAACCACGGAATACACGGAATACACAGAATTCTGAAAGTAAGGAGATCAAAATCTTCCGTGTGTTCAGTGTATTCCGTGGTTAAAAAAGAAAAGATTACCTACTCTTAAGGAGAATTGAAATGAATCGAATCCAGAAATGCTTTGAAAGGACGCGGGCGGCGGGCCGCCCGGCGTTCATCGCCTACCTCACGATGGGCTACCCGAACCTCGCCGCGAGCGAGGAGGCCGCCGACACGCTGCTCGCGAACGGCGCCGACATCATCGAGCTCGGCGTACCGTTCTCGGACCCCGTCGCCGACGGCGCGGTGATCCGCACGGCCGCCTACGCCGCGCTCGCGCAGGGCGTGACGCTCGCGGACATCCTCGCGCTCGCCGGACGCCTCCGCGCGAAACACCCCGACGCCCCGCTCGTGGTGTTCAGCTACTACAACGTGATCTACAGCTACGGACTCGAGAAATTCGCGGCCGACGCGGAGGCAGCCGGCGTGGACGCCGTGCTCTCCGTGGACCTCCCCCTCGAGGAGCGCGACGAGTTGCTCGACGTGCTACGTCCGCACGGTCTCACCTTCGTGCCGCTCATTGCGCCCACCACGTCCATCGAACGCACGGTCGAGGCGGCGAAGGGACTGGAGGACAGTTTCCTCTACGTCATCACCGTGAAGGGCACCACGGGCGCGCGCACGGAGCTGCCGCCCGAGCTGAAGGAGCGCCTTGCCGCAATCCGCGCCGCCGTGAAAACGCCCATCGCCGCCGGCTTCGGCATCTCCACGAAGGAGCAGGTCAAGGTGATCGGCGAGGTGGCGGATGGCTTCATCGTCGGCTCCGCGCTCGTCAAGATGCTCGCCAAAGACGGTAAGATCGATGTTGAAAACGTGCGGTATTACTGATCCTGTGTTCGCGTGCGCGGCGGCGGAAGGAGGTGTGGACTACCTCGGGTTCATCTTTTCCTCCAAGTCGCCGCGCGGCATCGAACCCGCGCGGGCGGTGTCGATAATCGCCGCTGTGCGCGGGGTCGCTTCGCCGAAGATGGTCGGGGTGTTCACGCTGCGGCCCGTTGCGGAAGTCTTGCGCGTGGTGGACGAAGTGGGCTTCGACGTCGTGCAGCTGCACGGGCGCTTCACGCCGGAAGATGTTGCCGCCGTGAAGGGGTCGGGCCGCGAGGTGTGGCTGCTCGACGACGGTGGCGACCCGTGCGCGACGGTCGCGGACGGCATCCTTATCGACGGCGTGAAGGGGAGCCAGCTCGGCGGCACGGGTGAGCGGTCCGACTGGTCGCGTGTTCCGATCATCCAGGCCGCTGGCAAGAAGGTTATTCTCGCAGGCGGCCTCTCGGCGGAGAACATCGCCGACGCCTACGCGACGGGCGCCGACGTGCTGGACGTCAACAGCTCGCTTGAGACATCCCCCGGCGTGAAGTCCCTCGACCTTCTGGCACTCCTTTTCCGAAAGTTCAACGAAGTCATGTGAATATTCGACGTACGTTGTCCCAGTTAACCGATCGCGCAGGCGCGCGACCCTCCCGCTGGGAGGGAATTTGTGGTATAATTCTCTTGCACGCGAAGTGAAAGGAATTGTATCGCATGAAGAACATATTGGCCACGGGCCTGGTGGCGGCGGTTGCGGCCGCGCTGCAGGGCGCATCCACGGTCTCGCTGGACGGCGAGTGGCGGCTTGACTACTTTCCGCAGCCGGACGCCGGCGCGGTGCGCGCGGTGCCGCTCGCGGTGCCGTTCAAGACCGTGAAGGCGACTGTGCC
>JAFRNO010000292.1 GCA_017430155.1 Kiritimatiellia bacterium
CCACGCCCGCACGCCCCACGGCGTGGGAATAGATGACCACGTCGTCGATATCGCCGCAGAAATAGCGGTCGCTGCTCGCGGCGAGCCAGCCCAAGTTGATCTGCACGGTCGGATCCATGTTGAGCTCCATTCGCGCGTCGTTCTTTTCGAACACCTGGATGCCGTCATACCACACGCCGACGTGCAGTCCCTCGCGCATGATGACGTAGTGGTGCCAAGCGTCCGGATCGGAAGGTCCCGGCAGGTTCGTGTAGTCGCCCACAGAGCCATTCCAGTGCCCGAGCAGCAGGTTGGCGCAGTTCTGGTTGACGAACCGGAACTGGATAAGCTGGCCGCTGATCTGCTGACTGCCGATGGAAATCATCGTCGGCCAGTTGTTCGCCACGGGCGTCGACTTCGTCTTCGCCCACAGGCTCACGGTGTAGTCGGTGTCGCCGGTCAGCTCGGACTGTCCGGACACGGTGGCGACGAGCTTGCCCCCCGAATTGGCCGTCCCCTCGAAGTGCGCCACCTTGCCGCCGCGTTCGGCGTCGTCAACCCACGTCACGGCGCCGTTTGCCGCGAGGTTGTAGCCGTGGCCGGAGGTGTCCGCCGTCAGCGAAGTCTCGAAGTCATATTTCGCGAACGGCTGCGCACGTCCCGTGCGGGAGTCGAGACGCAGGATGCCCTCGCGCGCGCCGTAGACGATGTTCGGGCGGATGTTCGTGACCACGAGGCTGCTCAGCACGGCGCTCACGCCGCCCGTGCCCGTGAGGTCGACGGCCAGCTCGCCCGGTCCCGTCGCGCCCATCAGCACCTGGTTGCCCGCGAGATCGAACGTGCCGCCCACGTCGCTGCGGAGCGACCCGACGCCAATGCGCGAAGAGTAGTTGGTGAAGACGACCTGCCCGGCAGGATCCGTCACGCGCACGTCCGTCCAGAAAAGCGCGTCCGGCAGCATCGGAATCAACTTGCCTTCCGCCACCTGGAACTCGTGGCGTGCGCGGTTTTCCTTGTAGAAGTTTGAAATGCGGATGGTGCCGTCGCCTTCCTTGCGCAAGGGTCCGTTGTCTTCACCAATCCAGACCGTGTCCGATCCCATGACAAGCGTGCCGCCGGAAATGTTGAACGGGAAATAGCCAAGCGACGACGTGTACAGATGGAAGGAGGAATTTCCAATGTTTTTTATCCACCATGTATCCGCGACCTCCTCGCCTCCTCCGTCGGCCAACTCCGCCGCGCAGATGATGATGCCGTCCGTGCGCGGCACCGTGTCCTTCGCGGACGAGATCGTCACGTTGTTCGACAGGCAGAAGTAGGCAACGTTCGTCGAAATGCAGTTCGCGCCGTCCTGCCAGTTCGTGTAGAATACGTTCGTCGTCACGTACTCCACTTCTTCCACCACGCTCGTGGTCACGACGTTCTCGGACTCGAACCAGCTGCCGCCGCTTGGCGAAATCCACACGTTCGTGACAACGTCCGCCCGCGCCGCGATTCCGATCGCCGCCAGGCAAGCCACAAAGGCCAATCTCCTCATCTTCTGCACTCCTTCTCTTCGGCGCGCACCGCTTTCGCGGCGCGCAGACATTACCTTCTTGCAGTTTTACATGGGGCTATCATAACACATTCCAGCCTTTTCCCGCAAGCCGAAATTCGGCGGGTCCAAGGGCTTCATGCCCTACCCTAGAACCCGCGTTTCATAATCGAGCCAATGTCGACCAGTGCGTCGAAGTATCCGCCGCGTTTCACCGATGGCGCCAGTTCACCATCGTAGACAATCCCCTTTCGCACCGATATCCGCCTCGGCCGACGGATCTTCGAAATCTTGGACTTGACCTCCTCGATGATGGAGGCCGCAATCCGCTTCCTGCGCTTGATCTCGATCACGTACATGACCTCGTCCGTCTGAATCATCAGATCCACCTGTACGCCGTTTGCGCCATCGGCCCTGTAAGGGGCCGCGCTTCTGATCGTCGCCCCCTTCAGATGCAGCTGCTCCTTGAAATCCATGATGCGGTTGAGGACAAGGTTCTCGAACTGTAGCCCCATGATCGTCTGCCATCCGGGAAGTTCCGACAGAGATTCGAACTCGAAACGGCCGCTCTTGATTTCGCCGATATGGGGCGCAATGTATTTCAAGTAGAACCGGGAGTAATTGTCGCAAAGTCGGTATCTAGCCAGTTTGCCCGGCTTCCAGGTTCGCGGGTTCAGCACCTCGTCCTTTGCGACGAAACCTGCCTCGCACAACTCCTCCAGACTGGATCCAAGACTCCCCCCTCGCTCTATCCCAAGCGAATCGGCGATTTCGCTGAGTCCCAGAGGGCCGTCGGCAAGCGCCTGGAGGATATCGCCCTTGACCTTGACCGTGTCGCCGAAGACTTCGCTGAACATCGAGGAGAAATCCTTGAACAGCGGACCGTCCGGCGTAAAGCACATCAACCGGATGTTCTCTGCGGCCGAAAGCAAAGGGTTTATCTCCTCCAAGTACCGAGGCACGCCGCCGGTCACCGACAGGACGTCCAGCAATTCGCGGGAGGAGAGATCTTTGCTCTTCTCTCGCCAGAATCCCGCGCACTGGCGTAGCGGAAGTTCACGAAGTACGATGTCCCTGGAAAATCTTCCGCCGAAAGTGGCGGAGTCCAGCAGATTCCTCCGAACCCACGCCGAGACCGATCCGCAGATGACCAAGATGAGATTGTCATGGTGCTTCAGATCGTCGTCCCAGCCGTTCTTGAGATATCCGGGGAAGTCCGGTTCATGTTTGCCCATCCAGGATATCTCGTCCAGCAGAACCAATTGACGCCCGCGACGCGGAATCCTCTTGGACAACAATCTGAACGCCTCAGGCCAGGATTGCGGCACGACAACCTTCCTCCCGGTCTGTTCCGCAAGCCGTTCCCCGAAGTTGCGAAGCTGGTCGGCGTTGGTCTGGCCTTTTCTCGGCCCCAGGCCCTCAATCGATATGAATCCCAGTCTCTCCCGCCGGGCGAACTCGCTGAACAGCGTTGATTTGCCGATGCGACGGCGGCCGCGGCAGGCGACCAACGACGCAGTCGGCTTGTCCAGAAGTAGCTTGAGCGAAGCAAGTTCCTTTTCTCTTCCTAAAAACATGGCATCTATCTCGTTGAGACACGCGTATCATATCAAATCTCGCGATTGTCCGTCAATACGCATTTGGCACGAACTGCCAGTTTTTGGCTGTTGGTGCCAATTGTGATTTGCCACATTCATCCAAGTCGTGCGGCGATTGCGTCCGCGTGGGCGGGCTTCAC
>JAFRNO010000293.1 GCA_017430155.1 Kiritimatiellia bacterium
GGCGGCGGCACGGTTTGCAATAGCGCCGGCGGTGATGCTACGGGTTGGGGCGATGGCGGTAGCGGCGGCAAGTCCTACACCGGTTCGAGCGGTTCTTCTGGCACGAGAGGCGGCTCTAGATCGGTGAGTCTGTACTACGGCAGTGCCAAGGGCGGCGGCGGCGGCGAAGGCGGAGCGGCGAACACGAAGCGCGGCGACAACGGCACGCTCGAGATCGGGCCGTCCGTCAAGTTCATCTCCACCCCGAGCCGCGCGAGCAACGCGCCGCTTGTCCCGGCGAAGTCCGGAGGACTCTACACGACGCATCTCAACTTCTACTCGCAGGGCGAAAAGGTCGGCGAGGACACGGCTCAGCTGATGCTCAAGATGCCCGAAACTCCGCCAGCCTTGACGCGCAACGGCTACCGCTTCCTCGGCTACTTCACGGTGGCGGAGGGGGAGGCGGGCGGAAGGTGCGTCTATGGCCCCGACTACGCTCCGGCTTCGCCCGTCTGGGAGAGCGTGGAGAATTCGGTTGACCTCTACGCACACTGGGAAGTCGCGCCCACGATGCTCGTCGTCAACACGAACGAGGACGGCGAGAACCTTGGGCAGGGCAAGGTCACGCTGCGCGACGCGCTGCGCGAACTCTGCGCCTCTCCGACGCTCACGGGGACGAACGGCATCAGGCGCATCGAGTTCGACCTCCCCGCGGATGACGGCAAGAACATAATCGCGCTCACGAACGTCATCGCGGTGAACGCCAAGACGTCGCCGATCTCGATAGATGGGTCCAACGGCGGGAAGGGCGTTACGATCACGGCGAACGGTGCGTTCAACGCGCTGCAGCTCTCCGGCTCAGACGTGAACCTCAGATGCCTCAACTTCAAGAACTGCCCGAAACATGCGATTGTGCACAGCGGGGGACTGACGGTCGTGGACTGCTCCTTCATCGGCAACCGGGGCGCGATCCAGAGCGGCAACGACGCGGAGCTCGAGGTTCTGAACTGCACGTTCGCGGACAACAACGCAACTGGCGGCGGCGGTGCCGTCGCGATGGCGGACACATCCGTCTACGGCACGTTCGTCAACTGCACGTTCGCCCGCAACAAGGCGTCGAGCGGCAGCGCGGTCCATTCCGCCAAGGCGGAGCTCACCTTCATCCACTGCACGCTCGTGCCCGGCGACGCGAACGCGCTCGTGAGCGCGAGCGGCATAGCCACCTACTTCCTCAACACGCTGATCGCGAAGCCGTCGGGCGGCACGGCCGTGACGGCGGGGGAGACGACTTCCATCTGCTCGTCGCTCGGGACGCAGAACCAGGGCGACATCCTCAACCCGCCGCAGGCGGACGACCTCCTCGGCGTCAGGCACATCTGGTATGAGCCGGTGCAATCCTCGGCGAGTGGCAACCGCGACGCGGCGCCCGTCTTCTACGATGCCAACATCAAGAACCTCGCCATCGTCACGAACGGCGTCAAAAAGCTCCTTTACGGCGACAACGTGGGTCTCGCGACGATGCCGATCGGCATCGACCAGCTCCACGGGGCGCGCATGGCGCCGGTGCGCGGCTCGATCCGCATCGCGACAGGCGTCCAGCCGCCGGTCGTGAATGTCGAGGGCGTCGCGTGGGGGCTGACCAACGCGACCGTGGCGGCGAACGCCACGGTTCTCTACGACGACGGGACATACGCTGAAAAACCCGTGACGGTGAAGACGAACGGCGATGCCGTCTTCGGCGCGGCGGTGGAGGTGGACGGCAGCGACCTCTACACCCACAACGTCACGGAGGTCCGGCTCAATGGAATTGCCGGGGATCACAACATGACCGTGGCGACTTCGCCCTACGCGCTCGTCGCGTCGAGCGCGTCGGCGATCGCGACGGAGGCGAGCGAGGTGAATCTGCCGGGCGACGAAATCCGCGTCACGACGGCGCTTGCGGATAGCCTTGTGGTAGTCGGCAAGCTGGCCGTGGGCGGCGAAGCGTTCTCCGCCGGTGGGCTCGCCGGCTTTCAGGACATCACGCTCGACGACGTGAACGTGCGCGGCGGCAGCCTGCGGCTTCTCGGCTCCACCTCGAAGAACGGCGGGGCTGAGATGGCGAACCTTTCCAACAAATCGATCGGTGGCGGGGAGAGCGGCGTCGAAAACGACACCTCAGGTTCGCTCAAGGACGACTCGAAGAGCTGGACGGCGAAATACGACGGCTTCGTGCAGGTGCGCGTTGAGGCGAACGACACCTCGTCCGGCAAGGTCGGCCTCACGGTCGGGAGCGTCGAGGTGACTCCGCTTGCCGCGATCGGCACCGGCGGCTCGCGTACGCCCGTCTGGACCGTCCCGGTGAGGGCGAACGAGAAGGTCACGCTTGAGGCGAGAGGAATCTCGATCGGCTACATGGTGCAGTTCATCTACTTCGGAGTGAAGGAATGATGGTAGGGCGGTCGCCCCGCGACCGCCGGAAAGGAAACAACTCATGAAGAAGACACTTTTGGCAACTCTGGCAATGGCCGCCGCGCTCTCCGCCTCGGCGGTGGAGATTGAACTTCTGACGAACGGCGAAGGCACGACGCTGGACGGATGGACGCGACAGTCTGGGTATTTCTCGATCGCCGCTGACGAAACGGGATCTTGGTTTGCCGCTGGTAACGAATATTGTGTGGAGTACCAGACGGTGACGCTCGCGGACTTTGGAATCACGGAGGACGCCATTCAGGCAAACCAGACTATGACAGCGTCCATTACCGTCTGGTCTGAATATTCAGGCAACAGAATCTGCAACGCCAGAGTCTTTCAGCTTGGTGAGAACGATGAGGAACTCGAAGTTAATACATTTGTGGAGAGGGCCAATGATGATGCTTTCGCAGCTACCAATGTCACGGCCAGTTTCACTATCAACTCCCGGACGCGCAAACTCAAATACGAATTCAGCGGACAGAGTCCCAACGCTAATGCATCCTACGGCCCGAAGTTTCGGAATTGCAGTTTGAAAATCGACAAGCAGCAGAGTTTCACTTTCGTTTCGGTGGGGACGACACTTCAAGGCACGGCGGAGCAGCCGCCGATTGCGCCCCGCAACGGGGACTACCGTTTCCTCGGCTACTTCACGGCGCCAACGGACGGGGTGAAAGTCTTCGACGAAAACTACGATTTCGTGCAGGCTTCTGCTCCGAGTCTGACGTCCGACACAACGCTCTACGCACAGTGGGCGCCGGTGGTGAGCGCGCCGGAGGGCGGCATCACGCGCCTCGTCTATCGTGGCGTCCTGACCAACTTCGGCCCTTGGACAAGCGGACTCAAAAAGACCATGCACGTAAAGGTCTACGATTCCGCGTCGGCGGCGACGCCGCTCTGGTCGGGCGATGCTACGGACGTGCCGATCAACCCCGACGGCTCGTTCGAGGCGGTGTTCGGGAACGACGA
>JAFRNO010000294.1 GCA_017430155.1 Kiritimatiellia bacterium
GGCGTCGTCCCGCGGGGCTCGACCCCCGCCGCCAGCCGTACGCTTCCGGCCGATCCCGCAACCGCCACGCGTCCCGCCCCCGTCAGCGTGCCCAAGACCGGCGGGCGCACGGCGTCCGCCGCCACGTGCAGGGACGAGCCGCCCGCGAGGCGCACGTTTCCGACCGACGTGCCGCCTTTCCACTTGCGCAGGAGGTACGCGCCGATCATGCGGTACTCCGTTTCGTGCAGCTCCCGCGTGAACAGCAGGGCCTCGGCGAGGCGCCCGCCGCCCTGGTGGCTCACGGCGCACGGCGTCCCGTTCGTGTCGCCCGCGTCGCCCTGCCGGAGGTTGCGGTCGTTGAAGAACGTGGAACACGGATAGGCCAAGCCACCCTTGTTGAATGCGTAGACGGTCGTCTCGGCGACAAACGCCACCCCAGCGGCATTGCGCGCCACGTCGTCAACGTAGGCGTAGAACGATGCGTTCGGCGACAGAGACCCAGTCGGCGACGTCGTTTCCGGCTGGATGTCAGGATTCCAACCGGTGCTTCCGGTATGGACGTCGTCGGACGCGCCGTCCCAGTCGCCGATCACGCATCCGCCGCCGTTCGGGCACGCCAGCACGTAGATGGCGGTCACCACGTCGACCGCGCGACGGTTCCCGTCCGCGTCCTCCCAGCGCAACCAGCCGGCGTCGGACTGCCCGAACGTACCGAAGTCCACGAGTTTCAGCCCCAAGGCCGCGCCCGTCCCGTCCACGAGCGTCGGCTCCTCGCCCGTCCCGTGCGCCACGGCGCGCGGATAGGTCCGACCTCCGGCGGCCTCGCGCCGGTCGCGCCATTCCGTCACCTTTCCGCCACTTGCGGTGACGTTCACGTTCGCGTCCACCCAGAACGCGAGCCCGTCCTGCAGCTGAACCGGCAATCCGGGATCCGTCGCGTCGATTGTCACCGTGCCCTCGCGCACGTCCACCGTGCCACGCGCGATTGCCGCGTCGCCCAGATCGAGGGTGCCCGCGCCCGTCTTCACGATGGTCCCGTCCGCCAGGATCGGCGCACGGCTGGAAAGCTCGCCGACGTTCATCCGCTCTGTCCGCCACGCCACCAGCGCAAGGTCACTGCTTCCTGTCGTGGGCACGCCGACCTGAATGTTGTCGTACCAAGCCACATACCCGGCGCACCCCATGCCGATGCACGGATCGTCCGCCTTCATCGCCACGCCCAACGGGCCAAGGTCGACCGTCCCGCGCGAGACCTCGTCGACGAACACCTCGACGCGCTGCGCCCCGCGGTCGAAGATCACGGCGTAGTTGTGCCACTGCGTGTTGAGACTGGTGAGGCCCGTTGTCAACCCTGTGTCGATTTCTGCCGCACCATAGGCCGCCAGCTTGACGGCCCCCGTTCCATAGAACTTCACTTGGAAGCTGCTCGCGGCATAAGGAAGTTCGGTTGAATAAGTGGCGATGCTCACGCTGGCGCACGTCGCCCGCGCATCCATTTGGAACGCGACGCGCGACGGCAAAATGCCGCGAAACGACATCACGCCGCCGCCAGACTGCGCAAAGCCGGTCAAGGCGCCATCGTTCCCGGTGTTGTTCTGGGAATATTGCGACACGGCATCGGCGGGCGTGTTGAAGCTGAAGTCCTTCGGGCGCCGCCACTGGGTTGCGCCAACCGCATGCTCGACCATGTAAGCCGGGTCGCAGCGCGCATTATCTCCCCCTACGTTGGAGTAGTGCCCGGATTCACACCGGGTCCCGACGGTGAAGGTGTCAGACCACATCAAGTCGCCGACGACATGCGACTGCCCCACGGGCACGCCCGCCATCGACACGAACGCGGCGGCCGGAACCATGAGGCCGACACCCAGTCTCTTGAATGTTTCGCCGTTCATTCCAGCACCTTCCTTTCCTATTTTCCGATTTGCGTTTCAACCTGCCCGGTGAAATGGTGTGCGCCGGAGCCGACCATGAGCGTCTTGCCGTCAACCGTGGGCAACACGACCGTGGCCGTCATTCCGGGCGGCAGTTCCACGTCAAGCGCGTAGCGGCCGGTCTTGACGTCCAGATCGCTCCGCACGCGGATGCGTCCGCGCACGCTCTCGTACGTGCCGTCCACATGCGCCGTGCGGGTGTCCGGAATCGGGCGGATCGTGACATGGCGGAAACCCGGGGCGGACTCGTCGGGATTGATCCCGACAAGCGTCCGCCACACCCACTCTCCGACCGCGCCGATCGCCCAGTGGTTGAAGCTGTTCATGCCGGGGTTCTGGAAGCCGCGTCCCTGCACGTAGCCGTCCCAGCGCTCCCAGATCGTGGTCGCCCCCTGGTCGATCATGTATCCCCACGAGGGGACCGTGCGCAGGTTCAGCAGGCGGTTCGCCTCCTCGTGGAAGCCGGCCTCGGAGAGCGCGAGCATCGCGCGGTGCGAGGCGTGGATGCCCGTCGAGAGGTGCCCGCCGTACGCCGCGATGCACGCGCGCAGGCGTTCGACCATCTTCGGGCGCATGTCTTCGGTCGCGATGCCGAACGCGAGCGCGAGCGCGTAGCTCGCCTGCGTCTCGTGCTTGAACGTGCCGTCGGCGTTGAGGTACTTCGCCCGGAACGCGGCGCAGATGTCGGCAAACAGGCGTTCGTACGCCTCGGCGTCGTCGGTGAAGCCCAGGACCCGCGCGCTGCGGGCGGCGATGTCGGCCGAGCGCGCGAAGTAGATCGTCGCGAACTCGTCCTTCGGCATCGCGCTCACGCCGCGCGGATACCCCTCGAGCTTCTGCGTGTCGCCGTTCAGCCACTCGCCGAAGTTATGCCCGCGCCCGTTCGTCCAGATCAGCCCCGGGGCGTTCGCCCGCACGTAGCCGAGCCACCGCTTGGCGGCGGGATAGGCCCGCGCCAGCAGGCGCTTGTCGCCGTAGCGCGTGTAGACGACCCAGGGCATGATCACGCCGGCGTCCCCCCAGCCCGGCGACGCGTAGAACTTCTTCGAGGCGGGCGTGAACTCCGGGTAGGCGCCGTCGTCGCGCTGGTCGTCCATCATGTCCTGCACGAACTTCGAGTAGAACGCGGCCATGTCCATGTTGAAGATGGCCGTCGGCGCGAAGATCTGGAGGTCCGCCGCCCAGCCGAGGCGCTCGTTGCGCTGCGGGCAGTCGGTCCCGATGGAGTGCATGTTGCCGCGCTGCGTCCAGGCGATGTTCGCCATGAGGCGGTTGAGCAGCGGATTGGACGACGTGAACGAGCCGACCTTGCGCGCCGCCGTGAACGCGGGCAGGGCCGTGACGGACGGCGCCTCGGCGAGGCCGGTCACCTCCACGTAGCGGAAGCCGAAGTAGGTGTGGTCCGGCCGCAGCGTGCGCCGCCCCCCGGGCCAGACGACGTCGTACAGCTGCGCGGCGCCCCTGAGGTTTCTCCGGTAGAGCGTGCCATCCTCGTTGAGCATTTCCCCGAACGCGACGCGCACCGCCGCGCCCCTCGGGGCGGTCGCGGTGATCTCGCAGAGACCGGGCATGTTCTGCCC
>JAFRNO010000295.1 GCA_017430155.1 Kiritimatiellia bacterium
AAGCATCATGCGGCTCTTGATCACCATGAGCGTGGCGGCCATCACGATGAACTCGCCCGCCACGTCGAGGTTGAGCTGGCGCATGAGGTCGAGGTACTGCATGTACTGCTCGGTGATGCGCCCGATCGGGATGTCGTAGATCTCCAGCTCCTCGCGGCGGATGAGATACAGAAGCAAATCAAGGGGTCCCTCGAAGATCTCGAGGTTCACCTTGTAGTCTTCCGCTAGAAGTTCCGCCTGCGCCATGATGAACTGTGGATAATTAAAAGTGAATAGTTAAAAAGACTAGAGCCCCACCGCGGCGCGGACTTTCTCCATCGTGGGCGCGGCGGCGGCGCGCGCGCGCTTCGCGCCATCCTGCAGAATGTCCTCGAGCGCGGCGGGGTCCTTCGCGAGCTCCTCGCGCCGTTCCTTGAACGGGTCGAACAGGCGGTGGTACGCCTCGAGAAGCGCCTTCTTCGCGTGCCCGTAGCCGTAGTTGCCGGCGCGGAAGCTCGCGGCCATCTGCGCGACCTCGTCGGGCGTCGCGAAGAGCTTGTAGAGCTCGTAGATCGAGTTGCCCTCCGGCTCCTTCGGCTCCTCCATCGTCTTGGAGTCCGTCACGATGCCCATCACCTTCTTCTTCGCGGAGGGGTCGAAGAGCTCGATCGTGTTGTGGTAGCTCTTTGACATCTTCTGCCCGTCGGTGCCGGGGATGGTGGCGACCGAATCGGGGATGTACGCGTCGGGGATCTTGAAGATCTCGCCGAAGGCGTTGTTGAACTTGATCGCGAGGTCGCGCGTGACCTCGAGGTGCTGCTTCTGGTCCTTGCCCACCGGCACGAGGTCGGACTGCATGATCAGGATGTCCGCGGCCATCAGGACGGGATATGCGAAGAGGCCGTGCGTGGCGTCGAAGCCGTGGGCCATCTTGTCCTTGTAGCTGTGGCACCGCTCGAGAAGGCCCATCGGCGTGAGACACGAGAGGTACCACGCGAGTTCCTGCACCTCGGGCACGTCGCTCTGCCGGTAGACGATCGTCTTCGCGGGGTCGAGCCCGCAGGCGAGGTAGTCGAGCGCCACCTCGCGCGTCGCCTCGCGCAGCGCCGCGCCGTCCCGCACCGTGGTCATGGCGTGGAAATTCGCGATGAACATGAACATGTCCTCGCCCTTCGCCTGAAGGTCGAACATGGACTTCATCGCCCCGAAGTAGTTGCCCCAGTGCAACTTCCCCGACGGCTGAATGCCTGTCAAGATACGCATAAACTGATACCTCCTAAAAAGAGATATCATATTCTACCCTTTTTCGGGCGCAGATTCAAGCCGTCAGTCGCTCAACCAGCGAATAGTCCGGCGGGGCGCCGCCGGGCATCGTGCAGGACGCGCTGCCGGCGGCGACCGAGCGGCGGGGATCGCGGGAGAAACACCATTCAGCGAGAAGCGTGTCGCCGGCGGCCGTCGTGTCAAGCACCTCCACCTCGGGCGCGGCGGCGAACACGCCGTCGAACCAGCAGCCGCCCGCGCCGTCCGAGATGATCGGCGTGCGGCAGAACGCGCGCAGCGCCTCCGTCGCGCGGCGGAAGTCATCCGGCGAAGACGGCACGAAGCCCACGAGCGGCGCGCATTCGTCCGCGTTCGGCTTGATCACGTCCGGATGCGCCTTCACGCCCTCCGCGAGCGCGGCGCCGCTCGCGTCGAGAATGGTCTCCGCGCCCGCCTTCCGCGCCGCCTCCACGAGCGTGCGGTAGGCGTCCGCGGGATAGTCGCGCGGGAGGCTGCCGGACATCACCACGCAGTCCCAGCCGCCGACGGCGATAAGCGCCGCCGTCTCGTCGAGACCCGCCGTCACGCCGGGGAAGGCCGGACGGTTCACCTTGAAGCTGCCCTGCGGCGACACGAACATCTCGTTCACGCGCGTGAGGCCCGGCACGCGCGTGAAGCGGTCCTCGATGCCGTACTTCGCCATCTCCTTCTCGAATGGCGTCGCGTTGTCCGCGCCGAGCAGGCCGCCGCATGCCACGGACGCGCCGCGCAGCGCGAGCCAGCGCGCCACGTTGAGGCCCTTGCCGCCGGGTGCGTAGACGTCGTGCGCGTCCTTGAGGATGCAGCCGTCCGTCGGCCAGGCCGGCAGGCGCACGGTGCCGTCGATTGCAGGGGAAAGGCAGATGCAGAGAAACTTTTTCATCGGCGGACAAAGGACTTGTAGGTGGGGGGCATGGACTCGATCACGGCTCGGCCCTTGTCGAGCAGGTCGCGCAGGCGCGGCGCGTCTTCCGCGTCAAGCGCGGCCTTGTAGTCCGAGAGGCGCTCGATCAGGCCGCCGACCACGGACGACAGCGCGTCCTTGTTGGCGAGAAAGAGCTCCGTCCAGACGTCGGGGTTGAGCCGCGCGACGCGCGTCATGTCGTAGAAGCTGCCGGCGGAGAAGCCCGCGTGGTCTGGCGCGCGCGGGTCCTGGATGTAGGCGGACGACACGACGTGCGCGAGCTGGCTCGTGAGGGCGATCATCTCGTCATGGTGCTCGGGCGTGGTGAACACCACGCGTCCGAAGCCGAGCTCCTTGAAGAACGCCTCCAGCATGTCGAGCGGACCACGTCCGCACGAGGGATACGGCGTGAGGATCATCGACGCGTCCGCGAACAGGTCGGGCGTCGCGTTCGCGTAGCCGGCCACCTCCTTGCCCGCCATCGGGTGCCCGCCCACGAACGTCCACGGCGTGTCGTCGTAGGCGTACTTGCGCAGCGCCGCGCAGATCGTCCCCTTCACGCCCGTCGCGTCCACCACCACGGCGCCGGGCTTGAACGCGGCCTGGTGGGCGTCGATCCACGGCACGACGGCGTCGGGCGGCAGGGAGACGAGGTAGAGGTCGGGGCGTCCCGCTGCGGAGGTCATGTCCTCCTCCAGCACGGCCACCGCCGCGCCGTCCGCCACCGCCCGCTCGGACGTGGCGCGCGTGCGGTTCCACACCGCTATGCGATGCCCCGCGCGCGTCGCCGCCTGCGCAAACGACCCGCCGATCAGACCCAAGCCTATGACGCCGACGACCATGGGCTCACATCGCGGCGGCGAGGGCGTTGCCGAAGGCGGAGCAGGAGATTTCCGTGGCGCCTTCCATCTGGCGGGCGAAGTCGTAGGTGACGGTCTTCGCGGCGATGACCTTGTCCATCGCGGCGATGATTTTGTCGGCGGCCTCGGTCCAGCCCATGTAGCGCAGCATCATCTCGCCGGAGAGGATGAGCGAGCCGGGGTTGACCTTGTCGAGGTTCGCGTACTTCGGCGCGGTGCCGTGCGTGGCCTCGAACACGGCGACGCCCGTCTGGTAGTTGATGTTCGCGCCAGGCGCGATGCCGATGCCGCCGACCGTCGCGGCGAGTGCGTCCGAGACGTAGTCGCCGTTGAGGTTGAGCGTCGCGATCACGTCGTACTCGGCGGGGCGCGTGAGGATCTGCTGGAGGAACGCGTCGCAGATGCAGTCCTTCACCGTGATCGTGCGGCCGGTCTTCGGGTTCTTGAATTCGCACCACGGCCCCTTGTCGATCAGCGTCGCGCCGTAGTCGCGCTTCGCGAGCGCGTAGCCCCAGTCGCGGAACGCGCCCTCGGTGAACTTCTGGATGTTGCCCTTGTGGACGAGCGTCACCGACTTGCGGTCGTTCGCGATCGCGTAGTCGAGGGCCGCCTTCACGAGGCGCTCCGTGCCCTCCACGGAGACGGGCTTGATGCCGATGGAGGCCGTCTCGGGGAAGCGGATCTTCTTCACGCCCATCTCCTCGAG
>JAFRNO010000296.1 GCA_017430155.1 Kiritimatiellia bacterium
GCAGTCGCCCATCATCGTGGGGTCGAGCCCCGCGAGCTTCGGCGCCGACGCGATGATCCGCTGCCACGAGGCGGGCGCCGGCGCGGTGGTGTGCAAAACCATCTATCGCAATGCCGCAGAGAACCCCGACCTGCACATGGTGGTCGCCGGGCGCGAGACGCTCATGAACTGCGAGAAGTGGACCGACTTCCCGATGGAGCGCTGGCTCGACGACGAGATGCCGCGCGCGGTCGCTGCGGGCGTGAAGTGCATCGCGAGCGTGGGCCACGGCATCGAGGACTCGCGCCTGTGCGTGGAGCGGCTCGAGGAGATCGGCGTCATGGCCATCGAGCTCGTGAGCTACACCGACGATACGGTGCTGCCTATGCTCGAGGACACCAAGCGGCGCGTGGACATCCCCGTGATCGTGAAGCTCTCGCCCAACAGCGCGGACCTCATGGGGCACGCGCGGCGCTGCGTCGATGCGGGCGCCGACGCGCTCACGGCCTGCGATTCCATCGGTCCGGCGATGCGGATTGACATCGAGACGGGCAAGCCCTTCATGGGCGGCGCGGACGGCTGCGGCGTCCTCGACGGCGGCGAGCGTCTCGGCGGCGTCCGGCGCGTCGGCGGGCGCGTCCGGCAGGTCGTCCGTGAAGTCGAGCATGTTCGCGGCCTTGCGGCGCACGTCCATGCGGCGGAAGTTGACGAGGATCGTGTACAGCCACTGGAAGAAACTGCCGCCGGGGCGGTAGCTGCCGATGCGCTCGATGGCGCGCTGGAGGGTGCGGAAAGACAAATCCTCCGCGTCGGCTGCGTTGAGGCACAGTCGATAGGCGACCTGATACAGCCGGTCGCGATATTCGGCGACAAGCCGCCGCGCGCCGGCTGCCGGACGCAACCTGATCTCGTCAACAAGGTCCATGCAGGGCCAAGCATGTTACTATATTAGGAGTAATGCTTGGAACTGCGAAATCGTTCCCGCCGTGATCAAAATCGAGGAAGCGGCGAGAGCGCCGCTTCCCCGAGGGAGGGGCTCACCGGGTTGTCTTCATCGGGTCGCCCACGCGGTCGAGGGCGTAGAGGCGGTAAGTCACGATGAACGCGGTACACTGGTTGTTGAAGTTGCCGCGCGCCGCGATCGGGTCGCTGCGGTACTTGGCCCAACGCGTCTGGGCGTGCGCCTCGCACAGCGCGCCCGGCGTGCGGCGGATGCCGTTCATCACGCTGCCGTCCGGACCGGCCACGTCCTGCATCGCATTCACCCAGATGAGCCGTCCGCACGCGCGCCACACCTCGTTGCCGCTCGCGTCCGCGAGGTCGAAGAGGTCGGGCACCGCCACCGTCGCGTACGGGTCGATGCACTGGTGCTCGGCCGACACGAGCGTGCCGCCGCTCGTGTGGTAGCCGAAGCGGCCGAACTCGCTCGCCTGCGTGTAGAGCGCGTCGTAGGTGAGCATCCACGAGCAGAAGTACGCCGCCACGCGCTCGGCGCATGCGAGGTACTTCTTCTCGCCCGTCTGGCGGTAAAGCTCGAGCGCGGCGTAGATGTAGGGGAAGGACGACTCCTTGTCCACGCAGTTGCAGTCGTCGGCGCCGGCCACGCAGCGGAACTTGCCGAGGTCCATCTCGAAGTAGCGGTCGAACGCCTTGCGCGCGCAGTCAAGGTAGCGCCTGTCGCCGCACACCGCGTGCAGCTCCAGCATGCCCTTCACCATGAACCCGCCGCCGTCGCCGCCGCCCTCGAGCTTCTTACCAGTCTTAAGCGACCAGATGCGTCCGAACGGATCCTGATCGTCGTAGTGGTCGACAAAGAAGTCCGCAAGCCGCTTGCCGAACTCGAGATAGATCGGATGGTCGATGCCACGGTCTTTGAGCATCTTCCACATCTTCGCGATCTCGCCCACGCCCCAGCCGAGTTCCGTGACGCTCAGGCGGTCCACCACCTTGCGGCGACGGTGCGTCGTGCAGAGTCCGGCGGCCGGGCCCGACGTCTTCTGCCGCTTCACCCAGTCGTCGAGGTCGTCGATGCACCACTTCGCGAACGCCTCGTCGCCGCGCTTCACCGCGTCCATGTACGCGAGGCGGTGGGACATGAAGTTCTGTCCCGCGAAGCCCATCTCGTCCATCCAGGACGTGCGCAAAATGCCGCGGTTGAGCTTCGGGTCGCGTTCGAGGTCGGCGAGCGTGAGTTTCTTCTCCTCGGGCGTCATCCACGCGGGGAGGTTGATCTTGTTCGTGCGGGCGGTGTAGCCGAGGCGGAACGAGATGTCCGTGCCCGCCGCGCCCTCGGACTTGCCCTGGTCCACGAAATACTCGCAGCAGTCGCGGAGCCACTGGTGCGAGACCTCGTAGACCGTCTTGGCGTCAAGCGCCGGAACCGGGTGGTCGTGCTTGAGCGTGGCCATCGCCGCCATCAGCACCTCGCGGTAGCCGGCGTTCTCGTAGCGGGGACGCCCCTCCATGTAGTAGGACTCCGCCTCAAAGCTCCCGCCGGGCGGCAATGTGATCCACGTGTCGTAGCGTCCCGTGTAGCTGTATTTGAACGTGTAGCTCACCGGGCTTTCGCGGATCGGGTAGATGATCCGGTGCTCGAAGCGTCCGTCGTCAAGTTTCCGGATCGAGCAGGAGCTCTCCAGCGACGCCGCGTCGCGGTCCGAGGCGTACATCGCGAACAGGTCGTCCTTCGTCTCGGAGAGCGTGCAGGACGGAATGGCCGCGCGGTCGTACCCGAACACCCATGGTTCGCCGTCGCGTTCGAGTCCGCTCGGGGAGACCTGCGAGCCGAACTTGTTGTCGCCGTAGATGACGCCCGGAATCACCCAGTTCGCCGGCTTGAAGGAGGTGTCCGCGCGCACGGCCACCTGGAACGTGCGGAACTCGTTGGAGTGGTTGGTCACCTTCACGAGACGCGTGAAGAGCTTGCATCCGGCCGGCGCGCCCTTCGCCTCGCGCACGCATTCCTGGACGGTGTACTTGGCCGCGCAATCGACGTCGCCGCCGCCCTTCTCGTAGATTTCGACCGGCAGGAGCTTTCCAAAACCCGCTGCCGCCATGCCCGCCACCGCGAGCGCACCGATGTATCTTGCACGCATGTTGCTCTCCTTTTTCTCTCCGTTTCAATTGCCGAACCGTGTTCGGAAATCATCCTCCGAAATGATCGGAATGTTCAGTTCCTTGGCCTTCTTGTTTTTGCCAGAGGTGGACGTGACGTCGTTGTTGATGAGGAAGCTAGTCGCCTTCGACACGCTCCCCGCCACCTTTCCGCCCGCGCCCTCGATGTACGCCTTCAGCGCCGCGCGGTTTGGCCAGTGGTGGACGTCGCCCGTAATCACGAAGGTCAGCCCCGTGCACGCGCCACCGGACTGCGGCGCCACGTAGGCGTTGAGCGTCACCTCCTGCAACACGTCTTACACGACGGCCAGATGCGCGGGATCGCCACACCACGTCACGAACGCCGCCGACTTCCCGGGGCCGATGCCGTCGATCGCCGCAAACACCTCCGGTCCGGGCGAGAACAGGTCGACCGGATGTGCCGCCTCCGCCGCCTTCGCGAAGAGGTCCTCCACGGAGTAGGCCGAAAGCAACCGCTTCGCCACGTCCACGCCGCAGAGCGGGATCGACAGCGCCACGAGGAACTGCACCGCGTCGCGCGTGCGCGCCTTCTCGATGGACGCGCTGATGTTGGCGGCTGACTTTTCGCCGAATCCTTCCATCGCAGCAATCTCGTCACGGTGTTCGCCGAGACGGTAGATGTCGCCAAACGTGCGGATCCAGCCCTTGTTCACGAACTTCGCGAGCGTCTCGCCTGCGAGGCCGTCGATGTCCATGCCGTCCTTCGACACGAACCGCATGAACTTGCGCAGCTCGCGCGCCGCACACGACGCGTTCGTGCAGCGGAGCGTCTTCGTGCCGCTCTCCGCCGTGTTCACCGCGGTGGGCGCGCCGCACACGGGGCATGCCTTCGGCACGTCGAACGCCCCCACGGCCTTCGTCACGGCCACCACCTTCGGGATGATCTTGTTCGCCTTGATCACGCTCAGTTCCGTGCCCGCGCCGCCGATGCCGAGGCGCTCGCATTCGGAGATGTTGCAGAGCGAGGCGCGCTTCACCGTGGTGCCTTCGAGCTGCACGGGACGGAACACCGCCACGGGCGAGATCGACGCCACCGCGCACGACCACTCCACGCGTTCCAGCACGGTCGCGGCCGTCTCATCCTGCCACTTGAACGCAAACCCGGCGCGCGTCGCGTGGTGCCCCGTCACGCTGCCCGTCTGCGCGTAGGCCGTGTCGTCGTAGACCACCACGAGGCCGTCCACGGGGAACGGGCATATCTTGTCCGTCACCTTCGCGGTCCAGCGGTCGATCGACGCCTGGATCGACGCCGCGTCGGGCGCGTCGATGCGCTCGCGCTCGACGGCGCCGAGGCCGACTTCC
>JAFRNO010000297.1 GCA_017430155.1 Kiritimatiellia bacterium
AACGGGCGATCGGATTGTCTTCGTCCACGGACACCGCGCCGATGCAGGTGTTCCAAAGGTAAATCTTTGCGGCGGTGGTCATTTCTCATCCCCCCATTTCCATGCCACAGGCTTTGCCTTCCGTTTGCGTGCCCTTTTAAGCGGCGTGTGCCGTTTGCCTTCAACAAGTTCCATCGGCGAAAGTTCCGCCTCGGGTAGCACCATCTCCAGAGCCTCGATTCTGCGAAGCATGCGGAGCGCGGCCAGAAACGTCACGAGCCGGGCACCCTCGTCACCATGCTCAAGCCGTTGAAGTGCACTTCGAGAAAGACCCGCTCCTTGAGCGAATTCCTCCTGTGTTTGCCTTGTCCTCAGCCGCGACTGTGCAATCCGCCGACCAATCTCCTTGAGGAGCAGTTCGTCGCGAACACTCCCGTTGACGTCAATCTTATGCTTCATATTTGCATCCTTACGATGTCTAGGCATTCCTAATGCTTCAAAACCGATGCGAATTATACCACATCTCTTGGATGGATGCAAGCCGCAGTTTGAGTGTGGAGAAGCGGACAATTCCCCATATCTGCCGTAGATATGCTAAAATATGCATCCTTCAGCAAAACAGAAACAGAAGAGAAGAAGAAATGAACATTGTCTGCCTGGATGTCGAGGGCGTCCTCGTGCCCGAAATCTGGATCGCGTTCGCGGAAGCGAGCGGCATTCCCGAGCTCCGCCGCACGACGCGCGACGAGCCCGACTACGACAAGCTCATGCGCTGGCGGCTCGGCATCCTGAAGGAGCACGGACTCGGCCTCCGCGAGATCCAGAAGGTCATCTCCACGATCGACCCGCTCCCCGGCGCGCGCGCATTCCTCGACGCGCTCCGCGCCCGCACGCAGGTAATCCTCATCAGCGACACGTTCGAGCAGTTCGCCGGCCCCCTCATGGAGAAGCTCGGACGCCCCACCCTCTTCTGCAACACGCTCGACGTGGCGCCCGACGGCTCGATCGCGGGCTACCGCCTGCGCGTGGAGAAGAGCAAGCTCGCCACCGTGCGCGCGCTGCAGTCGATCGGTTTCGAGACCATCGCGAGCGGCGACAGCTTCAACGACCTCGCGATGATCGAGGCCAGCAAGGCCGGCTTCCTCTTCCGCAGCACGGAGGCGATCAAGGCCGCCCACCCGGAGCTGCCCGCGTACGAGGAGTACGACGACCTCCTCGCCGCCATCATTGCGGCGTTCTAGCCGCAAGCGACCGGCGAACGTCCGGCACTGCCGCGAGGAGGTTCTTCGTGTAGTCCGACTGCGGATGGTCGAAGACCTCCTCCGCCGGTCCCGTATCCTCGAACAGGCCCTGGTGCATCACGCACACGCGGTCGCACACGTTGCGCACCACCGAAAGGTCGTGCGCGATCAGCAGGATCGCAAGGCCCAACTCGCGCCGCAGGTCGCGCATGAGGTTGAGGATGCGCGCCTGCACCGACACGTCCAGCGCCGACACCGGCTCGTCCGCCACCAGCACCTTCGGGTTCACCGTGAGCGCCCGCGCGAAGCTCGCCCGCTGGCATTGTCCGCCGGAAAGCTCGCGCGGATACTGGTCGAGCACGGCCTTGGAGAGGCCGACGAGGGAGAGGAGGGATTCGGGGGTTTGGGACAACGACCGGGGGCTCTGGCGCCCCCGAACCCCGCCCAAAGATTTTTTCAGTATTTCATTCAGCGCCTGGCGGATCGTCATGCGCGGGTTGAGCGAACCCACCGCGTCCTGGAACACCATCTGCACGTCGCGCCGGTACTGGCGGCGCTCGGCGGCGGTGAACGCCGCGATGTTTCTTCCGCGGAAAAGGGCCACGCCGCCCGAGAACGGCTGGAGAAGAAGCAGGGTCTTGGCGATCGTCGACTTGCCGCTCCCGGACTCGCCCACGATGCCGAGCGTCTCCCCTTCTGCGAGCGTGAAGTCCACGCCTTTCACGGCCTCGAGGGGCTTGGCGCCGGGTCTCCGGTATACGACGCGCAGTCCGCGCACCTCGAAGAGTTGCTCCGCAGGCTCTACCATTGCGCGGACTCCAGCTTCTTGACGTCCGCCTCCCACGCCTTGCGTCCGCCGGCCGTGCCGCCGACGGAGACGAACCAAACCTGCCCCTTTGGCTCGTACGATGCGCCTGGCGCCAAGACAAGATCCTCCGCGGGCGAGAACATCGCGTCGGGATGCTGGTTCTTGCCGTCGTTGGACGTGAAGTAGCGGAAGAGCGACACCGTCGGCGCGAACGTGATGCCGCCAAGGTACGCGCCGTCCGTCTTGCGGAACCAGGCGTCGGCCTCCGTCGCCTTCCAGAGATTAGGCACCTTCCTCTGCTCGCTTCCCGTGTCCTTCGACTGGAAGTAGTCCACGTATTGGCGGAAGTAGAACGCATGGACGTCAATCGGCCCCGGACCGAGGTTGACGGCCCTGACGATGTCGCACACGAACCACGGCTTGCCCGCGACGGGCGTCACCGCGCACGTGAGCGTGAACCTCGCGCCACGCACGCCTCCCTCGGCCACCACGACGAGCGCGCCGTCGCGCCACTCGGCCGCCGTCACCTTGCCGACATTCTGCCAGTTCACGCTGCCACCCGTCTTGTCGCTGAGCATCAGCGTAAACCGCCCGAGGTCCTTGCCGTTCACGATCACCTTGTCGAATACGTTTCCGCCGCCCACGCGGCCCTCCAGCGCGAGTCCCGCGCTCTTCACGACATAGCGATCGCCCTCGCGCAAACACACGGCGTCCTTGGCGGCGCCAAGCTTCGCGATCGCCTGCGCGGCGGTCGTACCGCCCTCCGGAGGCGCCTCGCGCATCGGCGGCACGGCGGATACGCGCCAGCGGCCGACGTCCTTCTGCAGCGCCGTGAACATCGACGTGATCTCGGGATACGCCTCGCCCTGGAGGTTGATGAGGCCGTAGTTGGAATCCTCCGGGAAGGCGTCGCTGATGCCTTCCGCCGGTTCGTCCACCCACATGAAGTAGTCGTAGCCCAGCAG
>JAFRNO010000040.1 GCA_017430155.1 Kiritimatiellia bacterium
GACTACTACGGCAGGGAGGCCTTCTTCCAGGTGGCGAACTTCTTCCGCAGCGGGGAGAGCGGGCACTGCATGGCGGGCTTCGTGCTGAAGAACACGCTCTCGGAAAACGGCGGCGTGACGCGCGGCATCTGCCAGGTGACGCCCGAGGGGAAACTCGCCGGCGTCACGGAGATGACGAAGCTCGTTCGCACGCCCGAAGGCGCGGAGAACCGCGAAGATCCCGCCGCGCCCGTGAAGCTCACCGGCGCGGAGCGCGTCTCCATGAACCTCTGGGGCTTCACGCCCGCCCTCTTCGACGCGCTCGAGGAGCGCTTCCCCGCATGGCTCGCCCGCCGCGGCGCCGAGGAGAAGAGCGAGTGGTACATCCCCTTCGTCGTGGACGAGATGATCCACGAGGGCGCCGCCTCCGTCGACGTGCTGCCCACCGAGTCCGCCTGGTTCGGCGTCACCTACCGCGAGGACAAGCCGTTCGTAACGGACGCCATCCGCGCCCTCGTCGACGCCGGCGAGTACCCTGCGTCGCTGTTCGGGAAGTGAGCATGGGGCGGACGGGCAAGATCCTCGACGCCGTTCTCGACCGCGTCTGGCCGCGCGTCTGCGCGGTGAAGACGTGCGCGCGCCCGGTGGACCGCGACCGCCGCCACCTCTGTTCCGCCTGTTTCGCCGGATTACCCTTCCACGAGGCCGACGGCTGCTGCCGTGTCTGCGGCACCACGATCGTCTCGAAGGTCCAGCATGATTTCGTCTGCGAGGCCTGCGCGAAGGACAAGCCCGCCTACGAACACGCACGCAGCGCCGTCGTCTACGAGGAACCCGTCGACCAGCTCCTGAACGAATTCAAGTTCGGCGCGGCCGTGTGGCTCGCGGAGGACCTCGCCGACCTACTTGAAGGTGCCGTGCGCGCCAAGCTGCAGCCCGCCGACGTGGACGTAGTCGTGCCCGTACCCCTCCACCCCAACCGCCTGCGCACGCGCGGCTACAACCAGAGCGCCCTCCTCGCCCGCGCGCTCGGACGGCGCATCAACCGCCGCGTCGACGAGCGTTCCTTCCGCCGCATCCGCGACACCGAACACCAGTCGCGCCTCTCCGGCGACGAACGCCGCAAGAACCTCGTCGGCGCCTTCGCCGTCGCGGACGCGCGCGGCATCCGCGGACGCACCGTGCTCCTCGTCGACGACGTGATGACCTCCGGCAACACCTTCGCGCACTGCGCCAAGGCGCTCCTCGACGGCGGCGCCTTCCGCGTGTGGTGCGCCTCCGTGGCCCGCCGGTTAAAAGATTAAAACATGTCCAGTGTCCTTTGTCCAATGTCCTTCATCCTTTGTCCTACGTCCTATGTCCTACGTCCTCCATCAAACCAAAAGGAAATGAATCGGGAATGAACTGTACCATCATCTGGGACTGGAACGGCACGCTGCTCGACGACGTCGACGCGGCCGTCGGCGCGCTCAATCGCATGCTCGCCAAGCACAAGCTTCCGCCCGTCACGCGCGAGTTCTACCGCGCCAACTTCGGTTTCCCCGTGCGCCCCTTCTACCAGCAGGTCGGCATCGACCTCGACCGCGTGGACTGGGACGAGATCTGCACCGACTTCCACGCCTTCATCGCCGCCGAGCCGCAGACGCTGCAGACCTCCACGCCCGACGCGCTCGAAGCCGCCCGCGCCGGCGGATTCAGACAGTGCATCCTCAGCGCGCTCCGCGAAGACCTGCTCCGCCGCGACACCGCCCGCTTCGGCGTGGCGTCCTTCTTCGACCACATCTTCGGCGTGGACAACCTCGACGGCGCCACGAAGCTCTCGCGCGGACGCGACCTCGTCGCCACCCTCCCCCCGCAGACGAAGCTCTACTTCATCGGCGACACCCTCCACGATGCGGAAGTGGGCGCCGCCCTCGGGGCGGAGGTGATCCTCGTGGACTGCGGCCACCAGACCTCCGAACGCCTCCGCGCGACCGGATACCCCGTCCTGCCCAGCCCGCTCGCCGCCGTCCAGTACATCCAGCGGCGGGCATTCCCGCAGGCGGAATCGTTCGAGTCGTTCCGCCCGAAACTGACGGCCCTTGCCGCCAAGCACCTGAACCCGGTGCTGTCGCGACGGCTCTCGCCGGAAGACGTGGTGCAGGAGACGTTCGCGTCGGCGCTGATGCGCGAGGACTTCTTCACGAACGAGCCGGAGGTGCCCGTCTATTTCAAGCTCCGCACGCTCCTCTTCCAGACGATGGTGGACCTCGAACGACGGCACCTCGCCGCACAGAAGCGCGACGCCTACAAGGAAGTGGACGTGCCGAGGTGCGATTCCGACGACACGTCAGCCGGCGACCTCGACTGGGACATGTTCGCGGGCACGGTGACCGCGCCAAACTCCGTCCTCGCCCGCGAGGACCGCCACGCGCTCCTCCGCCAGGCGATCGGCGAGCTTTCCGAGAACGACCGCCAGATCATCATCCTGCGCCACTTCGACGACATGGACAACGCCGAGTGTGCGCGCGCCCTCGGCATCGAACCGAAGGCCGCCTCCATCCGCTACGTCCGCGCGCTGGAGCGCCTTCAGAAAAAGCTTCTGCAATACACGGAATTCCAGAACTAACGGCCCTTGCCAACGCCCACGCCCTCGGCAAGCGGCTTGTTGAAAAGGCCAAGACTCACATTTGACGGCTTGACGGCATGGCGCGGACTGTTTCGACAAGGGCAGAGGCAGCTGGGGAAAGTGCGGCGTTCTTGCGCCAGGCGAGATAGACGTCGCTGATGAGCGCGGGCGCGAACGGACGGAACACGACGCGCTCGGCGAACTCCTGCGGGATCATCCCGTCGATGCAGACCGCCGCGCCGAGGCCCGCCTCGACGAAAACGGCCGCGTTGTAGATGAGGTTGTAGTTGGCAACCACATCCAGCTTCCCGAACGGGCAGCC
>JAFRNO010000298.1 GCA_017430155.1 Kiritimatiellia bacterium
GTGCGCCGGGTGAGCAAAAGTGGACAGCAATCACTCAAAAGCCAATAAACACGCGGGTGAGGCGGCTCTCCACCGTCTAGTTTTGCTCACTCGAACCTGTCTAGTTTTGCTTGCCCGCCAACACACGGAAGTGGCGCACGCGGCCATCTTATGCTATACTCATGCTCATCCCAACGGACAGGGGAGGATATGGAAGAGAACGAAAAGACATCTGCGCTGGACATTGCGCTGCTGCTGCTGCGCATTGCAATCGGATGGCATTTCCTCTATGAGGGGTGCTGGAAGCTGATGCAGGAGGACGGTTGGAGCTGCCTGTCGTACCTGAACGCGGCGCAGGGTCCGCTTGCGCCGCTCTTCAAGTGGATGGCGGGACTGCCATGGCTCGTGACGACGGGAGACTGGGCCGTTCAGATCGGCCTGGTCGTGATCGGCGTCTCGCTCATCACGGGCGCGTGTGCGCGGTTCACGGCGCTTGGCGGCATCGCCCTCATGGCGATGTTCTACTGCTGCCAGCCGCCGGAGCCGTTCGCGACCGCGTTCTCGGGGGCGGACGGGCGGTTCTTCCTCATCGAGCGCAACGCGGTCGAGGCGTCGGGCCTGCTGCTCATTGCGGCGCTGCCGTGGCGCCGCAGATGCCAATGGATGCATCTGTCCGTCGCGGCCGTGCTTGCCGTGTTCGCGGTCTGTTTCTGCCTCCACGGACGCGACGGCGGATTCAAGAAGGTCGAGGCGGTCACATCCGCCACGGTGAAGGTGCACGAGTTCACGGCGCTCGCGGCCCTCAAGGCGCCGCTCGACGAGAAGGCGGAGATCGCCGGCGTGAAGTTCTCGCGTCTCGCGCTGGGCGGTGATCTGATCGCGGGCCACGCCCACGCGCGCGACCTCATCTGGGCGGACGAGTTCATGCGCCGGTACAACGGCGGCGTCACGCTCGGGCGCACCGTCCGCTACTGCCTCCACTGCGGCATCGACGCTGTCTTCGCCGAGCCGGCCTTCCTGGAACCGATGCGTGCGGCGGCGAAGGAGGCGGGCGGCGACCTGACGTTCTTCGCCAACTGCACGAACGCGCAGGATGCCGCCTTGGCCAAGGACGGCGGCGCGAAGGGCGTCTACCTGCGTCCCGAACTCGCGGACGAGCTGGCGCGGAAGGGCGACGCGGCGCAGCTCAAGTCGCTTGTCGACGCCCTCAAATCCACGGGGCTGCCGACGGGCGTTGGCGCCGAGGACGTGGAGACGGTCAAGTTCTGCGCGACGAACGGCGTGGCGCCGGCCTACTGGGTGCTGGCCTTCCACTCGCTCGACTATCCCGCGGCGACGCTGAAGACGCGGTGCAACAGCATCTGGTGCGTCGATCCGACGGCGGCGGCCGCCTACATGAAGACGCGTCCCGAACCGTGGGTGGCGATTCGCTGCCTCGCCGGCGGCGCGATCGACCCCGTGAAGGCGTACAAGTTCGCGAAGGACAACGGCGCGGCGGCGGCGGCGATCGACCTCTTGGACTATCGGATCGTCGAGACGGTGAACGGCATCATGAAGGGAGGACAGAAGAAATGAGCTTCCTTGAGAAAAGGCAGGATCTCGTCTGGACAATCATGCGTTTTGCGCTGGGCTGGCATCTGGCGTATCTCGGCGTGTGGGCGGTCACGTCGGAGTGGAACTACTCCTGGGCCGGCTGTTTCCGCTGTGCGCACTGGATCTTCGGCGGCCTCTTCCGTGCAATCGGGAACTCCGCGGCGATGGGATGCGTCGACTTCGTACTCGCCTGGGGGCTTCTCGTCGCGGGCATCCTGCTGATGCTCGGGCGCCTGGTGCGTCCGGCGGCCGTGTTCGGTATCGTCTACCTGGCGCTGATGTACGTGCTCAACCCGCCGCACTTCGGCCATACGGGCGAGAGCCATTTCCTGTACGTGGACCGCAACGTGGTGGAGATCCTCATGCTCGTCTGCGTGATGGCGTGGCGAAAATACGTTCCTACGACGGGAGGGACGCAATTTATTGCGTCCGGTCGCGATGAATCGCGACCCTCCCGTGAAGACAAGGAGGTTACGCAATGAATGACGCGAAGATGACGGTAAACCGCAGGGACATGATTCTTGGTGGCGCGTCGCTCCTGGCGCTCGGCGGCGCGGCGGCGTACACGAAGGCGATGCGCGCGAAGCCGACCGTCCGCGAGACGGGTCCGGCCATTTCTGCGTTCCTGCCGGAGCGCGACCTCGCCGGGCTCGGGCACCCGATGACGGCCTACGCGAAGATCGGCGGCGTGGAGCTTTCTCGCCTCATCCTCGGCGGCAACATGATCGGCGGCTGGGCGCACTGCCGCGACATGCGCTTCTACGACAGGCTCGTGAAGGCCTACTTCGCCGACGAGCGCGTGTTCCGCAACTTCCGCATCGCCGAGGCGTGCGGCGTGAACACGATCCTCACGAACCCCGCGCTGATGCGCGTCATCAACCGCTACTGGCGCGAGGAGGGCGGCAAGATCAAGTTCATCTCCGACTGCGGCTACAAGGGCGGCGTGATCAAGGGCGCCATCGCCAGCGTGGAAAACGGCGCGAGCATGGTCTATTTCCACGGCGGCCACGCGGACTCCCATGCATGCAAGGGGGAGTGGAAGGCGTTCCGCGAGTACCTCGACGAGTCCCGGAAGCTGGGCGTGCCGGTCGGCATCGGCTGCCACCGCCTCGCGACCGTGAAGTTCTGCGTCGAGCACGACTGCCTGCCGGACTTCTGGATGAAGACGGTCCACCGCGTGGACTACCCCACGGCCCATCTCGGCGAGGACAAGAAGAAGTCGGCCAACGGCCTCGGCGTGTGCGACAACCGGTTCGTGGACACCGACCGCCAGGAGGTGTTCGACTACATGCAGTCGCGTCCGGAGCCGTGGATCGCCTTCAAGGTGCTCGGGGCGGGGATCGAGCATCCGCGCGGCGCGTTTCCCGTGGCCTATGCGGGCGGCGCGGACTTCATCTGCTGCGGGATGTACGACTACCAGGTGGTGGAGGACGTAAACGTCGCCAACGACTACTTCGCGAACGGTCTCCCCGACCGTCCCCGCCCCTGGCACGGCTGAACGTTCAAATGAGGAAACGAAAA
>JAFRNO010000299.1 GCA_017430155.1 Kiritimatiellia bacterium
CGGCCACAGGCTCACGCGGCGCGGATCCGCCGGATGCGCGCCCGCCTCCACGGTGATGGCGTAGACGAAGTCCGCACGTCCGCGGTAGAGCAGGTCGTGGACCACGAGCTTGTAGTCGCCGTCCGCCGGCGGCGTGAACACGAGCACGGGGTCGGGATGGTAGAAGTTGTCGTCCGCGAACGCCACCTCGGCGCCGTTCGTGTCCACGATGCGGAGCGCGGGGTTGAAGAAGCCCGGCACGGCGTCGCCGATGTACGGCTGGAGCTCGCGCGCCACGGTGCGCAGGGTGACGGTGCGCCCCTTCTGCAGATGGAGCGTCCACGTGTCCGTCTGGCCCGGCGTGATCTGCCCGTCAAGGATGCACGGCAGGTTCGTGACGGCGGGGGCGGGGGGACGCGGACGGTGCGGCGGCGCGTAGCGTGCCTCCTCCGAATGTGGCTCGGCTGTGACGAACAGGGGGCGCGGCGCGGACATGCCGTTCTGCGCGAACATGCGCAGCTCGCGTGCGCCGGGTGCGGCGTTGGCGTCCACCGCCACGGTCACGAGCAGGCGCTGGCTGAGCGAGGGCGACATCTGCAGCGGGTTGCGGCGGACATAGAGGAAGTGCTCGACGATCGAGAGCTTTTGCTCGTCGAGCGTGCCGAGAACGGTCCACCAGCGGTTCGAGCGCCATTCGTCCACGCGCGCCTTCGGGTCCGTCGGGAGCGGCGGCGTCGAGCGGTCGCCCTTCGAGATGGCGTCGAGCCAGTTGGCGAGGTAGCGGAACTGGCTGCCGGACGGGGGCGCGAAGCCCGGCACGAGCTCCACGTCGACGATCTTCACGCCGTCGCCCGAGACGGTGCCCGCGCGCGTGCTCCACAGGAACTGCCCGCCCACGATGAGGCGGTTCGTGGTGCCGGCCTGGACGCCGCACGGGTAGATGTAGCCCACGTACGGGTCGGCGCCCTGCGCCCACGCGGCCGCGGCGGCCAAAAGGATGAACAGAGCCTTTTTCATGCGGACGCCCTCATGCGTAGATTTCGCGGAGGCGGCCTTCCGACGACTCGGGCGGCAGCACGGTGAGCTTCTTGCCGGCGTTGTTCGGCATCGGACCGTCGGGGTCGATGCCGCACAGCTCGTAGATGGAGCCGAGGAAGTCGACCGGCGACACGGGGCGCTTGACCACCTTCGAGGCGGTCTCGTCGCTCTCGCCCACCACGCAGCCGCCGCGGAAGCCGCCGCCCGCCACGAGCGCCGAGAAGCAGCGCGGATAGTGGTTGCGCCCGCCGTTCCAGGGCGGGTCGCGGTCGATCTTCGTGGTGCGGCCGAACTCGCCGCTCACCCAGAGGATCGTCTGGTTCAGCAGCTTGCGCTCGTTCAGGTCGCAGAGAAGCGCGGCGATGGCCTTGTCGGTGTCCGCCGTGCGCTGCTTCATCGTCTCGAAATGGCGCTTGTGGGAATCCCAGCCGCTCATGTTCACGGTCACGTACGGCACGCCGAACTCCACGAGGCGGCGCGCCGCGAGGAGGGACTGCCCGATCCACGTGCGCCCGTAGCGGTCGCGCGTCTCGTTCGTCTCCAGCGAGAGGTCGAACGTGCGCGCCGCGCCGCCCTCGATCACGTGGCGGGCGAACTTCCCCGCCGCGTTGAACTCGCCGAACGACTCCGCCTTCCCGAAGTTGTCGATGCGCGAGAGCAGGTCGAAGCGGCGCTCGATCTCCTTCTGCGTGAGGCCGCCCGGCGGCACGAAGCCGTCCACCACGAACTTCGGCGTGTTCGGGTTGCCGCCCGTCACGAGCGGCGCGTACTTGTCGCCGAGGAAGCCCACTTCGCTGAAGCGCCCCTTCGCGCCGGTGAGGATCACGAACGGCGGCAGGTCGCCTGAGTAGGTCTTGGACTTCATCATCGCCACGACGGCGCCGATCGCGGGGTACACGTCGCCGCCGCCGGGGTTGCGCCCCGTCTGCATGAGGTACGTGGCCGTCTCGTGCCCGAAGTGCGGATGGGTCATCGAGCGGATGAACGAGCAGAGGTTCGCGCACTTCGCGAGGTTCGGCCACCACTCGTGCACCTGCATGCCCGGCACGACCGTGTCGATCGCCTTGAGCCCGTTGTTGTAGTCGGGCGACGCGTTCGGCTTGGGGTCGAACGTCTCCAGCTGGGAGGGACCTCCCCAGAGCCACAGTTCAATTACGCTTTTCGCTGACATCTTTCCGCCTCCTCAGTGCTGGTACAGGAACTCGCGCGTGTTCAGGAGCGACCACGCCACGTCCTTCGGGAACCGCCATTTCTCGTTGCCCTTCGGCAGGCCGTTGAAGTGCGCGAGGAGCATCTTCTCCTCGGGCGCCGAGGCCGGACGCGACAGGAACCGCCAGTAGAGGTCCTGCACGATGTCGCGCATGGCGCGGTTGCGGAACGCCTTGTTGTCCGTGATGCGCGAGAGGCGCTGGAAGATCTGCCCCGAGTTGTAGAGGAAGAGGCGCTGCTTCGCCGTCACCTCGTTGTGCCGCTCGGAGAGGTGGCCCGTGTCGCGCGCGGGGCGCCCGAAGAGCAGGAGGAACGAGCTCGTGATGGAGCCGTCCTCGATCAGGATGCTGCGCCGCTCGCCGGGCAGGAACGTGAACGGCTCCGGGGCGATGGACTGGTAGTCGCGCTTCGCGCCCGTGAGGTCGCAGAGCATGTCGTCCAGCACCTCCGCGTCGACGCGGCGGCAGGGGAACCCGCCCGTGATCGACCCGCGGCCGTACGCGCCGGAAAGCGCGATCGCGCGCACGAGCGGCTTGAGGCGGAACCCGTTCTTCTTGAAGACGTCGATGTGCGCGGGGTTCGGGTTCCGGAGGCCGAGCAGCCACCAGTCGACGCGCTGCACGAACGCCGCCGCGAACCGGTCGCGCGCCGGGCCGAGCAGCCAGTCAGCGAACCCGACGGGCGTGGGGCCGGTCGGGTCGGAGGGATCAAGGTACACGATCTCCTCCTTCCACTCGCGCGTGTTCTTCACGCGCACGCGGCTGAAGTACTTGGCGTACTCCTTCTGCGTCGACGCCGGAAGTTCCGCGTACTCCTCGCCGAGGAACGTGAGCGCGGCGGCCTCGGCCAGGCCTTCCGGCGTGCGGCGCGCCGTGGCACGGAAGAAATTCGCCTCCGCGTCGCGGAAGTCGCTGCCCGTGGCGGACAGCAGCGCGCGCGTGAACGCGTCCCACGGCTCGTCCTTCTTCACGAACTCGCGGATGCGGCGGTGGTAGACGTACACCGCGTTCGGCCAGAGGTTGATCGGGAACTCGCTCTTCACGCGCAGGATGTCGCAGAAGCGCATGCCCCAGTAGTCCGCGAACGCGTCGGACGCCAGCAGCCGCTCGACGAGGCCGAGGAGGCGCTGCGGGTCCTTGGAATTCACGAACGCCGTCGCCTCCTCGACGGTCGGGATGCGGCCGGCGAGGTCGAGGTAGAGGCGGCGCACCATGACGGGCGGCGTGGCGTCGCCCGACGGCGTCTCCCAGGGCGCGTTCGGCGGAAGCACCACCTCCGGCTCCTTGGCCTTGGGCTTGTCCTTGCCCTTGGGCTTCTCTTTGCCCTTCTTCTGCGGCTGCGCCCCGAGGAGCGGCAGGCCCGCGAAGGCCGCCGTGCCGCCGATGAACGCGCGGCGCGACACGTCGTATCTGGTTCCGGTGTTTGTCATGGCAATAGTAAAGCACTTATCCGAGAGATTCTTGTCACCCGAATGTCACAAATCGGCGACGCGGGTATTATAGCAAAAAGCCCGATTTGTGGTATAATGTCTCCGCCATGACAACCCACGCGACACGCGGGACGCCCCGCATCTTCCTCTCCCCGCCCTGGACGGGCGAGCCGGAGCGCGCGGCCCTGCGCCGCGCGTTCGCGAGCGATCCCATAAGCAGAAGA
>JAFRNO010000300.1 GCA_017430155.1 Kiritimatiellia bacterium
ATGGATTCGATCGTGCGGTACTTGGTGAGCTCGCGCACGGTGCCGCCGTCACCGCCGCCGATCACGAGCACGTTCTTCACGCGCGGGTGCACGGCCATCGGCACGTGCGTGATCATCTCGTGGTAGATGAACTCGTCCTTCTCCGTTATCATGAGGCCGCCGTCGAGCACGAGCACGCGCCCGTAGGCGGACGTGTCGAAGATGTCGATCTGCTGCACGGCGCTCTTCTTCGAGGCGATCTGCTCGACCACCTTCATGGAGAAGCGCACGTCGCGCGTGTGTTCGTCGGTGTACCAGAGTTCGGTGCGCATCGTCCGCCTCCTACGCAAGCACGTTGATGAATTCGAGGTTCATGTCCTCGGTGCCGGTCATGAAGCAGCCCTTCTCCTTCGCGAAGAGGATGTGCTCCAGCACGTCCGGGGTGATCCGCTCGCCGGGGGCCACGATCGGGATGCCGGGCGGATAGCTCATCACGATCTCGCCGGCGACGAGGCCGGTGGACTCCCGCATCGGCACGCGGCGCTTCTTCGAGTAGAACGCCTCCTGCGGCGGGAGGGCGATCACGGGGTCGATGTATTCGTGGTCGAAGAGGCCGATCGGGCTCTTCTCGCGCAGGCGCTTGATCTCCTCGAGGGCCGAGATGAGGCGCTCCACGTCCATCATGCGGTCGCCCGCCGAGAGGATCGCGAGGAGGTTGCCCACGTCCCCGAACTCAATCTGGATGCCGTAGTCGTCGCGGAGGTGGTCGTACACCTCGATGCCGGCGAGGCCGATGTCGCGGGTGTGGACCGAGAGCTTCGTGCGGTCGAACGCGAACACCGCGTCGCCGTCGATGATCTCCGGACCGAAGGCGTAGTAGCCGCCGAGTTCGTTGATCTCCTCGCGCGCGTAGTCGGCGAAGTCCATCGTCTTCTGGTACATCTCGCGTCCGCGGAAGAAGAGGTTCTTGCGGGCGATGTCGAGCGAGGAAAGGAGCAGGTAGGAGGCGGAGGTGGACTGCGTGAGCGTGATCACCTGGCGCACGTAGTCGGGGTTCACGGGACGGCGCGTGAGCAGGATCGAGCTCTGCGTGAGCGAGCCGCCGGTCTTGTGGATGGACGCGGCGGCCATGTCGCAGCCGGCCGCCATCGCGGAGACGGGAAGCTCGTCGTGGAAGTAGAAGTGCGTGCCGTGCGCCTCGTCCGCCAGGACGCGCATCCCCGCCGCGTGGGCGAGCCGCACGATCTCCTCGAGGTTCGAACAGATGCCGTAGTAGGTGGGATTGTTCACGAGCACGGCCTTCGCGGAGGGATGCTCCGCGATCGCCTTCGCCACGTCCTCCACGCGCATCCCGAGCGGGATGCCGAGGCGCTTGTCCGTGCCCGGGTTCACGTACACGGGGATCGCGCCGCACACCACGAGCGCGTTGATGGCGCTGCGGTGGACGTTGCGGGGGAGGATGATCTCGTCGCCGGCGATGCAGGTGGCCATGATCATCGCCTGCACGGCCGACGTGGTGCCGTTCACCATGAAGAACGCGTCGTCCGCGCCGAACGCCTCGGCCGCGAGGCGCTGCGCGTCGCGGATCACGGAGACGGGGTGCCCGAGGTTGTCGAGTGGCTTCATGGAGTTGACGTCCATCGCCATCGCCCGCTCGCCGAGGTACTCGGTGAGCTCGGGGTTGCCGCGCCCGCTCTTGTGCGCGGGCACGTCGAAGTGCGCGAGGCGGTTGATCCGCTGCGCGTCAAGCGCGTCGGCGAGCGGCGTCGCCCGCTGGCGCGCCGTGCGTGCGTCTTCCGCCCTCGAAGGTACGGTTCTTGCCATTTAATTGACCACCTTTTACGATAGTGAACAACAGCCTGAATCTCCTACTCCACCGGGAGCGGTTCAAAAGCGCGGAGATTATACCAAACCATGTGGGAAAATCAACGGGGATTTTCGCTTCGGGGAAGCGGCCCCTCCCGCTCGGGCTATTTGTCTTCGAAGGTGATCCGCCACTTGAAGAACATCTTCGGCGGAGGATTGTCGTCGATGAGGTGCCAAGTACCGTCCGATTTCTCGTACGCCATCGGGACGAGCTTCGCGTCAGACCAGTCCGCGAGGTCTTCGGTGGCCAGCACCGTCACCGTCACGCCGTCGGTGTTCACTAAAGCCGGCAGCTTTACGACCGGCTTGCCGTTCGCATCGAACGTGATGTCAAGCAGCGGCTCGGCAAGATCGGCGGGACCGATCGAGGGGTCGATCCCGAAGACGTACCGCACGCCGGCCGGAATGCCGTTCACCATGTCTTCCGGTTTCGGCATGTCTTCCGGTTTCGGTTCGTCGGTGATGCCGACGTCATTCAGCCAGAGTTCATACGCGCTGAAGAGCGTCCGCAGGTACGGATACGTCTCTTCGTCGATCTTCCAGACGTCGTCGAAGTCGAAGGCAGTGAAGGACTCTTTCCGCTGCATCTCCTCGTCGCCGAGCGGCGTGATGCCGTCGTAGTCGTCGGAGCCGCTACTCGTGCCGGCGGCCTTCAGGTTGTTCTCGGTGTCCTCATAGTAGGAACCCGTGACGAGACCGGAACTGGCCAGGCCGACGAACGCGCCGCGATAGTGCCCACCATCGCTCGAGACGTAGCTGTAGCACCAGGAGGTGTCGATTCGGGCCGCCTTCGACACGCCGCCCGCGAAGCCG
>JAFRNO010000301.1 GCA_017430155.1 Kiritimatiellia bacterium
CCGTCCGGCGTCACGCAGACCTTCACCACGGCACCGGCCGCGAGCTGGAGATTCGTCGTCACGACGGCAGTGGGCGCCGGATCCGACAGGTCGAGCACGCCGCCGGCACCGACCGACACGTCCCCTTCGTAGACGGGACACGCAAGCTCCGCCGTCGCACCCTCGCCCGTTACGACAAACCCGGAAGAGAGCGACCCCGACGCCACCGCGTACGTCCCACCCTGCACGAACGTGCGCCCTTCGTGCAGGTCGTAGGTCGTCGTGAACCGCACCGCGCCCGCGTCGACCTTCGTCACGTCGCCCGGTCCGTGGAAATACAGGTTCGTCGCGCAGGGATCGTCAAAGAAGACCGTGCGTCCCGCGCCGGCGTCGCACGTGCTGAACACGACCTGGTTCGTCACGTACATCGCCACGAGTCCCTCCGGAAGGCCCGAGTTCGTCACGTGCACGTCGCCGCCGACGGGCGCCAGCGTCACGCCGTCGAAGAAGAAATTCTTCGGCATCCGGCGCATGACGCCCGACCCCGGATTCCCCTGCACCTGAAACGTGCCGGACGCGTCCGGCTCCATCTCCAGACGGCAGGAGTAGAACCGCGCATACCCCGTCGTGTCCGTCCACAGACCCGCAGTGCACACCGTGCCTGTGCCGTCGATCTGCGAGCCCATGCTCATCGCGGGCATCGTACGGCACGCCAGGCGTCCGTTGACGGTCATCTTCCACAGCCCGTAGTCGCTTGCCGCGCACAGCGTCACCCCTGCGGGCAGCTCAAAGCGATTGGCTGGGACGAACGTGCCCACGGTGAGCGTCGCGGGAGCGTCACCCGCCCAGGCCAGCGACCCGACCGCGAGCGTGCCGCGGGCCGATGCGCCGAGGAAAGACGAATCTCCGCGCAGCGCGAGCGTCGAACCGGCATCCGCCGCGAGGTTCGTGACCGTCGGCGAGGTCACGCCGTCCAACTCCAACACGCCCGCGCGCACGGCAAGTCCGCCCGTCAACGCCTGCGCGCCCCGCAGGACGAGCGCCCCCTCGTCGTCCTTCGTCAGATCGTCCATGCTCGCGAGCGGCACGGCGATCGACACGGTCCGGTTGGACGGAACGGAGATGAACCCCGTCTCGAGACCGATTGCCTCGCCGGCGATGGACACGTCGTCGCGGAACACAAAACCCTGCACCTCCACGTCCGCACAGTCGTTCGTCACGTCGGCGGAGGATGCAAACACCGCGATCCGGCCGTTGGCCCACGGTCCCGCCGCGCCCGTCACGACGTCGTACCACCCTTCCGCGTCCGACCACGCCCCCGTGCCGCCCCGCCAGCAAAGCGCGGCACCCGGCTCGAAGAACATGCCGCTCATCGCCTTCCCCGTCAACACGTTTTCGTCAAGGTCTTCAACCACCGCTCCGTTCTCGACGATCAGTTGCCCCATGTCCGTCAGGATGGTATGGAGTCCCGTGGGTTCAGCGGGAATCCGAAGCGTCGATCCGGCGCGGACCACAAGCGCCGTCACCGCGGGCAGGGGCACCTCTGGCAACTCCAGCACCGCGCCGTCGCGCACCTCGACGGCCCCCGCGAGCGTGTCCATGTCCGCGCACGCCATGCCGGGTCCCGCAAACACAAAGTGCCCCGCGTCTGAGTCATAGGTTTGCAGGTCCATAATGAGCTGCGCCCCCGCCGCAAGCGAGATCGTGGTGGTGCCGACGAGTCCCACCGACGCCTCCGACGACGCAGTTGGCGCGAGCGCGCACGCGCCCGCGACGTCGAGTCGGAACGGATGGAGACCTGCGGCATCGCGCTTCCCGAAAAAGGCCGCCATCTCCGCATCCACCGTGAGCGACGACGCATTCAGCAGGATCGGACGCGCCAGATGCTCCGTGCCGTCCGGCCAGGCCCACATCGGACTTGGCGACAGACGCAGCGCGCCGTTCGTCACCGCCGCGAACGGCACATCCCCCGCGCCGAACGACTCCGCCGTCTCAAGGACAAGCGTCGCCGCCCGCACGGGAATCGTGTCCAGCGCGGCCAGCGCGCCGGACGCGGCGCAGCGCAGGGTATTCGTCGCGTGCGGCGCGCCGTCGCCGTCCACCGTCAGTTTCGCAAACGCGCCGTCTCGCCGCGTGGCGTCCAGGAGCTTCCCACTGCCTCGCATCGCCACCGACACGCAGTTAGTGAGACCGCCCACGTAGAACGGGTCGCCGGCGAGCGTGAGAGCCCCCGGCGATGCCCCCGTGAAGGCCACCGCGCGCCCCACGCCGCCGCCCACGCCGAATATCAGGTTCGTTCCGGAACAGGTGAGGGCGTCCATCACCTTGAACCGCCCCGCGCCGCTCACCTCGGCATCGGCGGTGAACGCCGCCGTGACGGCCGCGACGTCGGCAGTGACGCACACATCCCCCGTCCAGGACCGTGCCTTCTCCACCGCTGGGAATCCAAGCGTGGGATCGCCGTAGAACATCTGCTCGCAGAGCGCGTAGACGCGTGTGCCCGTGAGCGCGTACGCCGCCACGTATTCCTGGCGGGCGTGGAGATGCGCGAGGCCGAAGGACGTGTCGCCATGGGCAAACAGACGCCGTGCCAGGAACAGGGAAAGCGACCCCGAGAAGCCCTCCGAGACGCTGAGGCTGTTGAACTCAGACGACCAGCCGTACCGCGAATTGTACACGCCCGCCAGAATCCCACCTACGGGCGAACACGTGGCCGCCACGCCCATGCACGGCACGACGGTCATGCGTCCGCTCACGCGCTGGTAGGTGTCGATCGCCCCCGTGAGGCACGGCACGCAGAAGTCGCCGAAAAGCGTCAGTCCCGTGGCCCGCGCGTAGTAGGTGCGCGTGAGGTCCACGCCGGAACATCCCGTGGCCGTGCCGTGCGAGCGGCACGTCGCGTAGAGCAGGTCGTTCGAGAAGAAAGCCGTGCGGGCGGACGCCCAGTCGGCATACCGCGCGGCGAAGGCCTGGCCCGTACCGTGCAGGGCCTCAACCTCCAGAACCGGCCAGTTCGTGGCAACCGCGGTGCGGAACATCTCACGGACGGCATACTCGGTGTCGGCGACGGGGGCGGGATGGAACGGGCTCCACATGTTCGCCACGCCGTCGTAGAAGCGGACTTCCTTCCCCGGGTAGCCGAAATCGCGGCTGCCGGGCGGATAGGAGCGGACCATCTGTCCGCTCGCCACGCCCATGCGGTTGACGCCCGAAAACGAGGGATGCGTGCCGCGCGCCACTTTGTCCGCGTAGGCCAGCACGAGGTCGCTCGGCGACTGCGCGGACGCCCCGCCGTAGGCGTAGGGCACGGGCGCGAAGCGTCCGACGACGACGTCGGGCACGCAGTCGCACGACGGATACTCCTCCGCAGAGAGATAGACGCCGTCGCCCGAGGGGTCCCACGGATGGACGATGCCGTTCGCGACGTCGTCGAGGCAGGCGTAGTACATGTCGGAGGGGATGTCCTCGCCCTTGTCGCCCGAGTAGGGGTGGGCGCAGATGCCGGGCACGCAGTTGGAGAGCGAGAGTTTTTCGCCCGTGGCGAAGTAGAGTTCGTTCGTGTTTACGCCGCGCGCGTCGAGCCACATGCCGCCGAGGAGGAAGTTCGTGGTGCCCGCGGAGGCCGTCTCGCGGATGTAGGCGTGCAGGGACTCCGCCGCGTTGCGGCAGGCGAGGCCGGACCCGAACGGATGCGCGGCGTAGATGGAATCCGTGCCCGTCACGGCGATCTCGAGGTCGGGCCGCGCGGTCCGCCGGCGCGCGGCGTAGACCTCCCAGGCGGTGCGGAGGTCGGGCGGCGCGACGATGACGAGGTCGGGAGCGCCCCCTGCAACGCAGGCGCCCGCCAGCAGCACGGCCGCGGCACGTGCGATGACCCCGCTTCGTCTCATGCCTGCATTATACCACAAATCGTCCGCCTGCGAAGAGATAGGATTCACCTATGGCTCTACGCAATCATTTCCAATTACCCTTTAGCCCTGCAGATATGCGATACTATTCGCCGTTGACACCACAAGAAAGGAACATGAACATGAGCGACAGAACATACCACATCGAGACGCTGGCGGTCCACGCCGGCCAGGACGCCCGCGGGGACTCCGCGACGAACGCGCGCGCCGTGCCGGTGTACCGCACGACGGCCTACAATTTCCGCAACTCCCAGCACGGCGCGGACCTCTTCGCGCTCCGCGAGCTGGGCAACATCTACGCGCG
>JAFRNO010000302.1 GCA_017430155.1 Kiritimatiellia bacterium
CAAGGCGACGCTGAACGTGCGCGTGGGCGACGTCTCCAACAGCTGGGACTTCTGGGTGTTCCCGCGCCGCGCCAAGCGCGACGGCAGCGGCATCGCCGTGGCGCCCCGCTTCCGCGCGGCGCTGGAGAAGCGCTACGCGAACCTGCTCGCGCCGGACGCGGCCGCCCGGGCGAAGGTCGTGGTGGCGGAATACGGCACGCCGCTCGCGGTCGAGGCGCTCGCGCGCGGGCAGCGTGTGGTCACGCTCGCGGGCACGGAAGGCAGGCCGAACGTGTCGCTCGGCTGGTGGTGGATGGGCCGACAGGTCGGCACGGCCCTCGCGCAGCATCCCGCGCTCGCCGCGCTGCCGCACGAAGGCGTTCTCTCGCCGCTTCTCTTCCGCCTCGTCCTTGATAGCGGCAAGCCGATGCCGTACGCGGACCTCGCGCAGGACGACATGCTGATGGTGGGCGAAGGCGGCGAGATGTGTTACCTCTACCTCGCGCAGGCGAACGTCGGCTCCGGCAAGGCGCTGATGGCGTTCGGGCTCAACCTCCTCGCGGACACGCCTGAGGCGGCCGCGCTGCTGGACGGCCTCGTGGACTACGCGGCGTCCGACCGCTTCGCGCCGAAGAGCCGTGTGGAGATGACGATGAGGCCCAGGCTGAACGGTTGGAGGCGGACTCTCCGCGCGGGCGATTCGACGGACAATCCGCACGACGTGATGGAAGGCTACACGCGGATGGTCATTTCGCGTGCGTGCGAGGGGCAGACGGAGCTCGTGTGGGAGACGCAGCCCGTGCCGCACGACGTGCGGGCGAAGCCAACATTCAATATCACGTTCGCGGGCGGGATGGGCTACCCCCAGCAGCCTCAGGCGGCTTTCGCGCTCTCGCTCAACGGAAAGAAGGTCATCGACATCCCGGAAATCGTGTGGGAGGACCACGAGTGGAAGGGCGGCGGCTGCACGCTGCGCTATAAACGCGACACGGCCACCGACGAACTCGGAATCTTCACGCTCACCGTACCCTCGTCAATGCTTACGCCCGGCAAGCCGGCCACGCTCGGCGTCACGGCCGAAGACAAGAATTCTCGTCGTTGGCTCACCGTGATGGAACCTTAAGACTATTGGTATGCTTTCCGTGGAAGGAGTTAAAGAGAATGAGATTGAATAATGCAAGACGGATTGTCTCCTGCGTGACAATTGCCATTGCCGTGTCGGCGGTGGGCGAGGTGAAGCGAGTTCTCGAACCTCTGAAGCCGGGGGAGATCGTCGCGCGCGGGTGGCTGAAGGGGCAGCTGGAGCTGTCGCTTGCCGGCATGGGCGGGCATCTCGGCGAGATCGAGCCGGACCAGATGGAGAAGCCCTACGTCACGCGCGACTTCGATCCCGCCAACGGCGCGCGCGGAGTGGTGGGCTGGTGTGCCGAGATGGGCGGCGAATACGCCTTCGGCACGGCGATGCTCGCGTACGCGCTGGACGACCCCGCGCTCGTCGCGAAGGCCGCCGCGCGCGTGAGGGCGGCGATGGCGCTTCAGGAGCCGAACGGCTATCTGGGCGCCTATCGCCCACGCGACGACAGGCAGAAGGACTACAACGCTTGGGGTTGCCACTGGTTCTACAACACGATGCTGCTCGAATACTGTCGCACGGGCGACAAGGCGATCCTCGACGCCGTCCATCGCGGCCTGCTGTGGTTCGTCGAGAACTGGAGCGGGGAGAAGAAGACGGACTACGCCGGCCCCACGATCATCGAACCGGCGTCGGTCGTCTACAAGCTGACGGGCGACAAGCGCCTGCTGGATTTCTGCGAGGATTACGCGGCGTGGCTCGACAAGCCCGGGCACAGGCACGACGCAACGTTCACCACCTTCCCGCTCAAGCGGCACGGCTACCACGTGGCCGCCATCGCTGCGCGTC
The DNA here is from genome assembly GCA_017430155.1 of Kiritimatiellia bacterium. Classification (GTDB taxonomy): domain Bacteria; phylum Verrucomicrobiota; class Kiritimatiellia; order RFP12; family UBA1067; genus RUG572. Next base: position 1,901 of record JAFRNO010000302.1, read on the forward strand.
TGAAAGTCCCCGCCGCGCTGGCGTATGCGTCCGGCAAGCGCGTGTTCCTCGACGCGGCGCTCAAGTCGCACGGCGACTTCCACGACGGCGTCGGCTGGCAGGCGACTTACGCGCCCTGCGCCGACGGCGAATGGGTGGCTGCGCCGTCGTGCGTGGGCGAGACGGAGTACTGCGACTTCATCTTCTACCAGCAGCTGTTCGCCTGGTTCGCCTCGCTCACCGGCGACGTCGGCTTCGCGGACGCGACGGAGCGTCTCGTCTTCAACGCCGCGCAGGGCGCGCGCGCGAAGGACGAGCGGACGATTGGCTACATGACCTCCCCGAACCAGTGGTACGCCACGCTCGACTCCTCGCGTTGGGGCCCTGAGCCGTTCTACCACGTGTACGCGCCGAACATGAATGCCGCGTGCTGTCCCGCGAACTCGATCAGCCTCTATCCGTTCTACGTGCTGAACGCGGTTTCCCGCGAGGGACGCGACCTGCGCATCATGAACTACGGACCATACGACGTGCATACGAAGATCGACGGGAATGACGTACAGGTGACCAGCGAGACGGACTATCCGTTCGACGGCCGCGTGACGTTGCGTGTCAAGGCGAAAGGCTGGAAGGGTGCACTTCGCCTCCGCCGCCCTGCCTGGGCCGAGAGCGTCAATGTGTTGCGCAACACCGGGAGGGTCGCGCTCCCGCGCGACCGTATCATCACCATCCCTGGCCCATGGAACGCGGACGAAGAGCTCATCACGGTCGATTTCGGATGGAACCCCGTGGTACGGACAATCCGCGACCGCGATTTCGACAAGGATCCGCTCAAGACGGTGGAGTGGGGCGCGCTCGTGTTCGCGCAGCCAGTCGCCGAGAAGTGGTCGCGCGTGGAGCGTCCGAAGCCCGGCTGGGGGAAGGACAGCGCGCCGCCGCAGCCGAAGGACTGGCCGTGGCTCGCCATCAGCTGCGAAAAAGAGCCGGTTGCCTACGCGTTGCCGCAGGGTCTGTCCCCGGCGGACATCCGCGTGGAGCGGACGGGTGCGGCGGGGCTCCCGTGGCAAAAGCCGCCGGTGAAGTTGGTCGTGCCGATGCTCCGCGCGTCCGCCGCCTATCCGGCGACGAACAGAAGGGAGCCGGGCACGGGGTCGAAGTACAAGGGAACGCATACGCCGCTTCCGGCGGCCGGGCTGGTCGATGCCGATGCAGGCGCGACACGCGAACCTGTGGAACTTGTGCCGTTCGGCGCGACGTGCCTGCGCACGACCTGTTTCCCGACGGCGCGCTAACCCAGCCTAAATGGAATCGTGTACTTGAACGGCGGGGGCGGGTTTGGTATACTCTTGACATTCGATTCTGCATCAGGAAGCGGGGGCGGGTTGCCCCTGCGCCAACCGAGCGTCAGCCACGGTGGTTCGGGATTTTCCCCCGGATGCGCTTCGCAAGTACGAAGAAAGAGAGTAGAAAATGACAAAACATGCCGCACGGCACGTTTTCACTTCCGAGTCTGTCTCGGAAGGCCACCCCGACAAAGTCGCCGACCAGATCTCCGACGCGGTTCTGGACGCCTGCCTCGCGAAGGACGCGCGCGCTCACGTGGCCTGCGAGACGATGTGCGGCCCCGGGCTCGTCGTGAACATGGGCGAGATCACCAGCAAGGGGTTCGGAAAAATCGACACCGAGGAAATCGCCCGCCGCGTGGTGAAGGCCATCGGCTACGACCGCCCCGACGAGGGTTTCAGCTGGGACACGTTCAAATACATGAGCGCGCTCCACGGCCAGAGCCCCGACATCGCCCAAGGCGTGAACCGCAAGCAGGCGCTGAAACAGGGTGCCGGCGACCAGGGCATGATGTTCGGCTACGCCACGAACGAGACGCCGTCGCTCATGCCCGCGCCGATCATGTACGCGCATGAACTGCTGATCCATTTCGCGCGCCTGCGCAAAACGCGCAAGTTGCCGTTCCTGCGTCCCGACTCCAAAAGCCAGCTTTCCGTCGTCTACGAGAACGGGCGCCCCGTGTCGATCGAGACGGTCGTCATCTCGCACCAGACCACCGAGGAGGGCGCGAACAAGAAGGCCTACGCGCAGATCGAGGAGATCGCCCGCGCCCGCCTCGCCAAGACGAAGCTCCTCACGAACCGCACGCGCTTCTACATCAACCCCACCGGCAAGTTCGTGGTGGGCGGCCCCACGGGCGACAGCGGCCTCACCGGACGCAAGATCATCGTGGACACCTACGGCGGCATGGCCGCGCACGGCGGCGGCGCCTTCTCGGGCAAGGATCCGTCGAAGGTGGACCGCAGCGCCGCGTACTACGCGCGCTATGCGGCGAAGAACATTGTCGCCGCCGGCTACGCCGACCGCTGCGAGATCCAGGTGGCCTACGCGATCGGCGTGGCCAAGCCCGTCTCCATCTGCGTGAAGACGTTCGGTACGAATCACAACGTCACGAACGAGCAGCTTGAAAAGCTCCTCCTCTCCGGCAAGGTGTTCGACTTCCGTCCCTACGCGCTCATCCAGGACCTCGGCCTCACGAAACCGAAGGGCTGGTGCTACCGCGACACGGCGAGCTACGGCCACTTCGGCCGCGCAGCGTTCCCGTGGGAGAAGACGGACAAGGTCGCCGCGATCAAGGACATCCTCGGATAGGAGGTAACATGAAACATGTTGCGTGTCTTGGCGCGGCGCTCGTTGCGGCGGGTTTCGCATCCGCCGCGACGGTGCGTCCGCAGGCCACGGACGAGGCGCTCGTCAACCCCGGCATGGGCATGGTGTACTACCACTACTCGAACCGCCTCTGGGCGTACGGGATGTACACGAAGCCGGGCGACGTGCTCGACTGGTTCCCCGGCACGAGCACGGTCTACCTGCGCGTCCTCTGGAACGACGTAGAGCCGAAGGAGGACCAGTTCAACTGGGACATTTTCGACTCCCTCGCCCAGAACTGGATCGCGGCGGGGAAGAAGATCGCTTTCCGCATCATCTGCTGCAACCAGACGGAGGACGCCACCCCCGACTGGGTGCGCGAGGCCGGCGCGAAGGGCATCTGGTTCGACTACGTCGGCGGCAAGGAGGGCATCGACGCGCCCGCCAAGCGCTGGGAGCCGACCTACGACGACCCCGTCTTCCTCGAAAAACTCGAGAACTTCCTGAAGGCGTTCGCCGCCCGCTACGACGGCGACCCGTCGGTCGCGTTCGTCGACGTGGGCAGTTTCGGCATGTACGGCGAAGGGCACACGGGCCGCACGTGCAAGCTCTCGCCCGAGGAGACGGCGCGCATCGCGAAGCTCCACATGGAGCTCCATCTCAAGTGCCTGCCCCGCACCTACTTCGTGATCTCGGACGACGTGGCGGGGAGCGCGCGCAAGGACCCGAAGTCGCCGCTGATGGAGTGGGCGCACGCGCGCGGCATCGGCTTCCGCGACGATTCGCTCATGTGCTCGCGGTTCGGATGGTACCACGCGCACTGGGGACGCAACGCCGCGGCGCACCGTCTGCCCGTCGTGCTGGAGACCGGGCATTTCGAGATGTGCACCGGACGCGGCAACTGGCGCAAGGACCGGCTCCTCGAGTCGGTCATCGCGCACCAGGCGAGCTACTTCACGATCCACGGCTTCCCGGACGTGGTGCTGAAGGAGCACGAGAAGGAAGTGCGCGAGATGAACCTGCGCCTCGGCTACCGGTTCGTGCTGAAAGAGGCGACGTTCCCGGACGAGGTCAAGGCCGGCGAGCGGTTCGAGATCGCCTCCATGTGGGTGAACGCGGGCGTGGCGCCGCTGCCGTTCAACGTGCGGGCGGCGCTCACGTGGTCGCGCGTGGCGGCCGACGGCGCCGTCGTCTGGTCCGTGACCGATCCGAAG
>JAFRNO010000303.1 GCA_017430155.1 Kiritimatiellia bacterium
GAGTATCTTGAGCAGTACAGGGAGGATGTCCCTGAGTGGCTGAAGGAATATCGGCGCGGCGGATCCAGGCCGCTTGCGGACTTCCTCCGGTCGCGCATAGTGTACTACCCCGGCGCGAGGATGGACAGCGATCCGGTCGAAGTGTTCGGCGCGAGCCACAGCGCGCACTGCTTCATCTACGCCGACTACATGCTGGCGAAGGAAGAACTGCTGGAAGAGCTCCACGCGAATGGCTTCTGGGGATACGACGTTCTGGAAGAGGTGTCCTTCTCGGAGAGCGAGGTCATGCGCGCGATCCCCTGGCGGCGGCACTTCCTGTCGGAGGCGGAGCTGAGGGAGGCTGCGCGTGGAACGGCGGAGATGCGCGAATATACTCGCTCAGAACCGTACGCCTTGCTGGTCATCCTTGAGCGGAGGCTGCATTTCAGCGACGACCATGGGCCGGAGCGTCTGGCGATTCTCTTCCTTGGCGCGGACGGCATTGCGTCGTTCGAGGCGATCTTCGCCAACGGTAACGCCCCTCGGTTCTTCGGGTTCGTTCTCCATGATCACGGCTACGGCGGCAACTACAACCGCTTTGGGCGGGATGGTTTCCTTGAGAAGATCATGATCGCCTCCAGGGCCTATCCGCACTTCATCCTAACGGTGCATGACAGTCCATACGACGGATATGCGAAAGTCGAATGGGCCGAACCCGCCGGGTCGCGCGTTCGGTCCCTGTTCTACAGGGAGGACATAGGCTGCAAGCTGCCAAATACAGAGCAACAAGCGAAGGGAAGTCGTATATGAGAATGTACCATGGATCCCCTGAGCTGTTTGGCAGGTTTGACTTGGGCCGCGCCGGCGGCGGCACCGGCATCAAGTTTGGTTTTGGCGTTTACCTGACGGAGTCCGAGAGGTCGGCCGTCCATTACTCGAATCCGCGCGCGCTGAAGGGGGTGAAGGCTCCCGCGCACTATCTCTACACGGTCGAGATCCCAGATCTGACGGCAGAAAATCACCTCATGTCGAATCCGCCTCCGAATGCGGCTATTGTGGTGAAGGTCGAGTCGGCGCTGGGGGTAAAGGCCCCGGCAAAGGTGCTCGCGCACGGCAAGCTGTTCAGGAAGTGGATCGGGATGACGCTGACGGGTTCAAAGACGAACGGACTTGCCGAGGAGAAGTCCGCGGCGGAACTTCTGAACGGGCTGGGCGTCCTGTTCAATGTCTGGCCGACGGCGCAGAACAAGCCGGACGGCGAGAAGAACGTCGCCGTCTTCTGCGAAAAGAATGTCAAGATCCTCAAGGTCGAGAAGATCGATGTCGAGCAGCAGGCGGGCAAGTGGATCCTGACAAGCCGGGAGGAGGTGTCGGCATGAGTTTCTACAGCGTCGCCGCGTTCATCCGGGACAACTATCCGCAGTATTTTGGCTATCAGACCTATCCGATCGCCGACTGCGTGCGGATTCGGAAGGTCGCCGAGGAGTGGGGCGTCTTCTGCAACTTCTACGCGACGCCGATTATCGTCGACGGCGTGACGTTCAAGAACGCGGAGCAGGTCTTCCAGCTGATGAAGTTCAAGGATCCGGAGATCATCAAGAGAATCTGGAACGGAATTACCGCACACGGCAAGATCTGCCATGAGGTCAAGCGTACGGTCAAGAGTTACGAGAAGGCGTATCGCCGTCCCGATTGGGGCACGGTGATCCTCGATGCGCTGAAGTTCGCGCTTGTGAAGAAGTATGAGCAGTGCGAGCTGTTCCGGACGGAACTAGAGCGGAGTCGTGGCAGATTCATCGTTGAAGACCAGACGGCCTTTCCGAAGGCGCAGCCGGACTGCTGGGGCGTGAAGCCGGCCGGCGACGGGGTGAACTTCTCCGGACCGAATGTTCTCGGACGGCTGCTGATGGAACTGCGCGATCGCGGGCAACTGGACTATCGACTGCCGGACGATGCGCTGGGTTACATAAAGATTTTGCAGAATGTCTGCAAGAACGAAGAATCTTAACGTTTTCCCCTTATGAGCACAAGGCAGAAAGGACTTCAAAATGAGTAAACCTACGTGTTTGATCGGTGGCATGTTCAATTACGACACCATTACCTGGAAGGAGGACCGCAAGGCTCCCGAACGGGTCATGGCCCACGAGGTCGGCGGAACCGGCGGCGTGGTTTCCAAGCTACTTGCCGTCTTGGGCTGGCATGCCCTCCCCATCGGACGCTTCGACGACACGGAGGAGGGACGTCTCCTGAAATCCGGTCTTGCAGACTTCGGCTGCGACACGCGGTTCGTCACCAACACGCCGGACGGCGGCACCACGCTCCTCACCGTGTGTACGACGAAGGTGGAGGGCGGCCCGAACAAGAAGGCCATCCGCACCTCCAACGCGAAGGACAAGGCACGCGGCGTCAAGAGCCGTTTCCCGCGCTGGACGTACATCAAGATCGACCAGGCGCGGGCGCTGGCGGCGGGACTGGACTTCGTCCCGGACGCTTTCTTCTTCGATACTGCCGCGGCCGGACACCGTGAGCTTGCTCGGATCCTCAGGGAGAAGGGCACGCTTGTCTACTTCGAGCCCTGCAATCCCAAGGATCCGGCCTGCATGAAGAGCGTCGAGCTCGCGGACGTCGTCAAGTTCTCCAACGAGGACTTCCCCGATGTCTCGTTCGTGGACCGCTACCCCGACAAGCTTTTCATCCAGACGCTCGGCGGACCGGACGGTGCGCGTTTCCGCTTCCCCGGCCGGGACTGGCAGACGGTCCCCGGCTTCTTCAACGACAACGTGCTCAACCCCGAAGGGTCTGGCGACTGGACCACGATGGGTTTTCTGACGACCCTCTGGCGGAGCGGGGGCGTGAGGTTTGCCAGCTTGACGCCGGAACGCGTCGCGTCCGCGCTCTCGACCGGCCAGTGGTACGCTTCGCGGAACTGCTCGTACATCACCACCTGCTCGGACGAACTTCTGGACGAACTCGGCGTCCGCGGCATCGTGCAGAGGCCGCTAGACGATCAAGAGCGGTGAGGGAACCATTTGGTTGTCCCATGGTGCCGAGAGGCTGATAGTTTCATGGGGGGGTATATTGAGTATCATCAATCAGCATTGAAAAATAACAACAATAGTTGATATTATTCAATCCATATTCGTGATATGGGGCGCGGATTCGCCTCTGGCGGGACTTTTTGCGTCTGCAATAGGAAGTATGCAAACAATAAAGTCATCCTGGCACGAGGACCGCTTCGCCGCGTCCTGCAGCAACCGCCGCCATTCGAAGAAGAATGGCCCCCGTCCTTCCGCGCTCTACGCGGAATACAAACTGAACACCGACAAGGTCACGGTCTTCACTCGCCGCCGCCGCGAGGTGTTCACGCGCCGATTCTGCGACACGATCCGCTCGGCGCGCATCGAAGGGGACGACCTCCGGGTCGAGACCGTCAACGGCAGCCGCTACATGTGCGATGCCGTCACCGGCGAACTGCTGGAGGCCTGGCCTGCGGCAGAAACGGCGGCCGAAACCGCATCGGGAAAGGGGTCTGCGATACCGGAGACTCCGGCGGGAATTACCGTCGCCGCCTAAAACTGTCACGCCGCCATCCTTGCCATACGAAAATGTCATAAGACACTTCGTATGGCAGGGGTGGCGGCGACAATAACGAATCACAACGAAAAACAGCAAGGAGA
>JAFRNO010000007.1 GCA_017430155.1 Kiritimatiellia bacterium
GTGAACACCCAGCAACTCGTTCCATGGAGCGACCGCACGGGACGCTCGCTCTGCGCGGAGATCATGACATCCACCAAAGCCGTGCAGGCGTCGATCCGCGACGAGAAGGAACGCCAGCTCTCCTCGCTCATCGAGCTCGGCGGCGAACACGGCATGGTCACGATGAACGGCTCGCTCATGAACCTCGTCCGACAGCGCCACATCACGCTTTCCGAAGCCCTACGCTACTCCAATGACCCAGATGCCCTAGAAAGGATGGCCTAACATGATGAACCCATTTCTCCTGCCTTTAGACCGGGAGGAACTTCTGAAGAGACTCTCTGCGCGCGGCGCGCCGCATGGTGGCATGATGCCTGGCACGATGAAGCCGCCGGCGCAGCCGCCCGACCCGCAGACGGTGTGGAAGTCGCTCCGCCCCACGGGAGGGTCGCCGTCCTCGGCGACCGCAGACGTTCCCCTCGTCATCTACGTACATATTCCTTTCTGCATCAGCCGCTGCTCGTTCTGTGGCTTCTACCGCAACCGCACGGACGACGCCGCCATAGAGGAATACGTCCAGCGACTTCTTGTGGAAATCGACCGCGTGGCCGACGAGGGCGTTTTCACGAAAAAGCCTGTGGAGGTCGTCTACTTCGGTGGCGGCACGCCCACCGCCCTCACGGCCGACCAGCTGCGACGCACCGTGGGGCGTCTGCACGAGCGCTTCAACATCGCCCCCGACTGCGAGTTCACCATCGAAGGCCGCCTCTTCGCGTTCGACGACGACCGCGTGCGCTCCTGCCTCGAATCCGGCGTAAACCGCTTCTCGTTCGGCGTGCAGAGTTTCGAGACGGAACTTAGGCGCAGCCTTGGCCGCCGCCTTTCCCGCGAAGACACGCTCGCCCGCCTCGCCCGCATCAAGGAAATCTGCGGGGATCGAATTGCGCTCGTCGCCGACCTCATCTACGGGCTCCCCGGCCAGACGCAGGAGGACTGGATGGAGCGCAATGTGAAGACCGTACATCTCGAGTCGGCGCTTGACGGCGTCGATCTCTACTCGCTCAAGGTCTTCCCCGGCTCGCCGATCGCCAAGCGCGTCCAGGAGGAGGGAAACTGGTCCGAGGAGGACCGCCTTGCCCGCCACGCCGAGGCGAGCGACTACCTTGCCGTGCAGGGCTGGAAACAGCTTTCCACGACGCACTGGGGGCGCAACGCGCTCGAACGCAACCTCTACAACACCTACGCGAAGATCGGAGTGGACATGGTCCCCTTCGGATGCGGCGCGGGCGGGTTCATCGGCGACTGGAGTATCATGCAGGAAGGCGATCTCGCGAAATACAGGACCGCCGTGGACGCCGGACTGAAACCCATCGACATGGTCATGCAAAGTCCACCCACCCGCCGCGACTCCATCCGCTTCACGCGCATGACCGACCTCGGCTACTTCGACCCGTCCAAGATCCCCGAAACCGACATCTCGCCGATCATCGACAACTGGACGCAGGCAGGGGTCTGGACGCCGGTAGGGCGGTCGCCCCGCGACCGCCGATTCCGCCTCACGCGCCTCGGCGAATTCTACCAGACGAAGCTCAACTCGCTGCTCACGGGCTTTCACATGGCCGCACATGCGAGCGCGCTCGACAAGATGAGGATGATGTCTGCGGGGATTGCCAGTAAACTGAAAGGCTGATATGTCTCAGAAATCTCATTCGCCTCAGACGCCCCGTCCCAGCCATCGCCCCTATTGGGACACCGAATCCCTTGTGGTCGTGGGGCTTTTCACGGCGCTTTCCAAGGTGGTGTCGCTCATGGTGGCGCTCTTGGGCGGCGGCATGAATCCGTTCACGCTGTTCCTCAAGAACGGCATCGCGACCGCGCTTCTGGTGGTGCTGGTGGCGCGCGTGCGCAAGTTCGGCGTGTTGGCGCTCTACGTGCTCGTCGGCCAGGTCATATCCTTTCTCATCGCGGGTGGCGGCATGAGCATGCTGCTGCCGTGCTTCCTCATCGCGGCGCTCGTAAGCGATGCGTTGATTGCGGCGTGCGGCGGCTATCGGCGCATGGCCGCCGTGCTGACGGGCGTGGCGTTCTACGATTTGATCGGACGCGCGATTTCGCTTGGCTATTCGTTTCTCCACGCCCGCGAGAACATGGCCATGGTGATGGTGGCCGGCGTGTTCATCGTGTTGGGTTATCTAGGTTGTCTTGTCATTGGCCTCCCTTGCGGGGCCAAATTCGTGAAGGAGCTGCGTCATGCCGGCATTATCCGCGAGGTTTGACCCCGATTCCACGGCGGGGAACAGGGACGTGCTGGACATCCGCACGCGTTTGCTGATTTCGCTTGTCGTGACATCGGTGACGCTCTATCTGTCGTCGAACGCGACGCTGGCGGCGATGTCCGCGATAACATTCGTCTATCTGCTCCAGACAAAACGGTACGTGGTGATCGTGGTCGCGTACCTGCTGATGCTCCTGATGTCGGTCCTCTCGATCGGCATAATCTACGGCTCGTCGCGGCTCTTCTTATGGCTGCTACCGGGTGATGGAATGGCCAAGATGATGTCAGGTGTGCTTGATGGTTTCCACACGCCGTTCCTGCGCTCCATCCCGTCGATGAACGTGTTGCTCGCGATCGGACTCAACTTCTCCGTGCAGGGGTTCGTGGGCACGATGAAGAGCGTGCGCCTGCCGCGCTTCCTCTTCCTGCCGCTTCTCGTGTTCTGCCGGTTCGTGCCGGAGTTCGTCGATGTCGTCAGGCAGTTGCGCGATGCTGTGCGGATGCGTGGCTTCGCGGTCGGTTTCGGTTCGGCGATTCTGCACCCGTTGCAGACAATCCGCCTTACTGTGATTCCGCTGATCGTGCGAACCCTGCGCATGGCGGACAACCTCTCGATCGCGGCCGAGATGAAGCGCGTGGGCTACGCGAAGAAGCCCACGCAGCTGCGCACGCTCCGTTTCCGTCGGCTCGATTTCGCCGTGTTGGCCGTCACTATTCTCGTCTCGGCCGTGCTCTGCTTCTGGGAGGCGAGCATTCCCAAGCCGAAGCGGATGGCCGGA
>JAFRNO010000304.1 GCA_017430155.1 Kiritimatiellia bacterium
CTTCACGCCCGGCGCGGCGAATCCAGCGATGGTCTTGATCGCGTTCAACCGCTGGACCGGTTCGGACTGTTACGAAATCGGCATCGGCAACATCTCGCATCAAGGCAAGTCCATCGACTACACGTGGATGGGCGACGAGAACACGCGCGAGAGGATGTCGAGCCTCGCCTACGAGGTGGCGAAGATCGAAATCTGGACGGCGGCGGACGTGCCGGCGGACGCGGCGTTCGTGCGCATCAACGGCGTCGCGTCGGAAGGCGGCGGCGAGGCGACGGTGAAGGGCGAGGTGGTGAACTTCGGCGAAGGCGCGGACTCGGCGACCGTCACGCTCGAATGGTCCACCGATCCCGCGTTCGCCACGGTGGCGGGCTCCACGAACCTCGGCGCCGTGGCGGAGACCGGCGCGCTGACGGCCACGGCGACGGGCATCACGACCGGCGAGACGTGGTACTTCCGCTTCACGAGCGTGAACAGCGAGAACGTGAGCGCGGCGGGCGGCGTGAGCGACCCGTTCGCCTACAGCGAGGGCGTGTGGCGTCCGCAGACGTCGGGCGACGTCTGGACGTCCGTCGCGTGGCTGCAGAACGGCGCGGGCTCGCCCGTCGCGTTCAATCCCGCATGGTCGGCCCTCTTCGACGGACAGGAAGCGACGAAGGTCGCGTCCGTGCAGGTGCCGGAGAGCGTCGCGACGGAGCAGGTGAGGTTCGACGCGGCCGAGGACTACACGCTCGGCGGCACGGGCTCGATCGCGTCCAAGCGGCTCGTGAAGCAGGGCACGGGCACGCTCACGCTCGAGGCGGGCGTGCTCGCCGAGACGCCCAATATCGACGTCGAGGGCGGCACGGTGAAGATCGGCGACGACGCCGTCACGGGTGCGGCGGGCATGGACAACGGCACGATCACCGTCAAGAACGGCGCGCAGTTCGACGTGAACTACACCGACACGACCGGCGGCTCGGACCGTCCGCGCGCCCTGATCACCAGCAAGAAGAAGTTCGTCATCGAGGGCGACGGCCCCGACGGGCAGGGCGCGCTCATCTCGTCCTCCACCGCCACGGCCTGGAACAACGCCCTGAGCGGCGGCGTCGAGCTGACGGGCGACGCGTCGATTGGCGGACCTGGCCGGCTTGAGATACGGAAAAACGCCGTCACGGGGCCGACCAACGTCGCGCTCACCGTGAAGATGAATCGTGGCTACGGTTTCGGCGTCAACACCGCAATCTCCGTCGGAAAGGTCATCATCCCTGATGAGGGCAAGATGAAGTTCGAGGGAACCTCGCTGACAATTGACGTCCCGCACGGCTTCGACCTCTACGGCGTTCTGAAGTTCTACGGCGGAAACGGCACGTGGAACGTGAACGCCATCACCGCGTACGGCTCGAACGCGCAGTTGGGCAACGACCACAGCTCCACGACCGCGTACATCAAGGCGCCGCTCAACGTGTCCGCCGGCGCGACGCTCACGCTGCTTGGCGGCGGCACGACGGTCTACAGCAACGGCGTGGTGAACGCCGGAACGATCAACCGCTCCAACGGCAACCACTATCTGCACGGAGACGCGGTGAACGTGGGCAATCCGCTCCTCAAGTCGAACGGCAACCTCTACTGGTATCCGTGGACCGTGACGGGCGATTCGCGCGCCGAGGTGACGGGCGGGCAGCTTTGGCTCTCCGGTCGCTCCGACTGGGGCAACGCTGCGCTTGCGGTGACGCTCTCCGGCGGCGGCTCGCTCGTGGTCGGCGCCAACAACGACGGATACGGACTGCCGAAGTTCGGCAAGAACAAGCTGTCCGTCACGGCGGCGGAGGGACATACCGGCACCCTCTACCTGCATCCGGCGGCGTCGGGCTCCATCGACGGGATGACGGTTTCCGGGCTGCTCAACAACTTCTGCTCGCAGGGTCCGAATGTCAAGTCCAAGCACGGCGGCCCGATCGTGGACCTCCACATGAACGACCTCGTGGTCTCCGCGAACACCTTCCAGGTCGGCACCGTCAACGGACGCGGCGAGCTGACCGTCACGGGCGAGAACACGCACATCGCCACCAAGGGACTCTTCGCCAACTGGGTGTCGACGAACTACTACGCGGGCGCGCTGACCTTCAGGGACGGTCTCCTCGAAGTGGGCTCGAACGGCATCAGCGAGGAGTGGGTCGACCCGATGCGCACCGTGTTCAACATGGAGAGCGGCACGCTGCGCGCGACCGACAGCTTCTACATCGGCAAGGCCGGCATGACGGCGTCCTTCGGCAGCCCGAAGAAGGGCGGCCGCGTGACGTTCGACCTGAACGGGAAGACGGTGACGTGGGGCACGGGCCTCAACGGCGCGAGCGACGTGACGCTCACGGGCGCGGGATCGTTCGCGCCGGACCGTCCCGGCATCCAGGGCATTCCGACCGGCAAGTGGACGGTGGACGCGACGGGCGGGGCCGACCTCCGGAACGCGGCGGGCTTCGCGGGCGGGTTTTCGCTCGGGGAGAACGCGGCAGCCACGCTCGACATCGCCGGAACGAGCCTGGTCGAGTTCGTCGCCTGGACGTGGCACGACAACGCCTGGAACATCATGCGCCCGCGCTTCGCCGCGGACGTGCCGATGTCGTCGCACGTCGCGACGTCGCTCACGTACTTCAACCGCGCGGCGTCGGCGATCAGGGACAGGAAAGACGGAAACGGCTCCGGCTTCAACTACTTCGGCGAGTTCTACGTGAGCGAGGCGCAGGCGGGAACGTGGACCTTCAACCACTATGCCAAGACGCACTTCGGCATCATGATCGACGACACCGAGCTTTCCAATCCCGGGGCGAACAAAGACACGACCGTGACCAAGGCGCTGACTGCGGGATGGCACAAGTTCATGGTCTCCGCCTACACGAGCGGGGCCAATGCGCAGATCGGACCCTACAGCGGCGCCGACGCGATCAAGTTCAAGGCTCCCGGCGACACCGCCTACACCGTGTTCGACTCCACCACCGTCCCGATGCGCATGCGCCAGCACCTTGGCGCGCGCACGAGCGTGCGCTGGCGCAAGTACGCCAATCCGGGCAACAACCTCGGCGTGTACGCCACGTGCGACGAGAGCAAGTTCGCCGCCATTGACACGATCACGAACACCCTGGCGACACTCCATACCAGCTACGCGACCGGCGTCAACGCGCCGAACGGCGGCGCCGTGGGCCGCTACGACGGCTACTTCAAGGTGGACAAGGAGAACGCGGGGCAGTGGACGTTCACCGGCAAGTACGGCAACCAGATCGCGCTCGACGTCGACGGCCGCCGTCTCTTCGCCGCGACCGCCAACGACGCGCAGGTCAGCGCCCGCATGACGCTGGCCGAGGGCTGGCACAAGTTCGACGTCCGCGTGGGCAACAACGCGACGAACACGACAGACGTCTCGGGCGGAAAGCTCACCGACGCCGACGGCAACGTCTGCTCGCTCATGTTCCGCGTGGGCGACGGCGTTAACCATTCGTTCGACGAGCGGTACCTGCCGATCGCGTACACGACGGGCGTCGCGCAGAAGTTCGAGCGGCCCGGCCTCAGCGGCGAGATCGAGCTCGCCGCCGGATCGTCCCTCACGAACGCGCCGCAGAAAGGCGGCTGGTGCCCGATCTACGGTACGCTGAAGGGCACCGGCACGCTCTCAGGTCCGTTCCGCTTCACGGGCGATGACAACCGCTGGGAGGTGACAGGCGCCAGCAGAGACATCTCCCTCAACGCGGTGACGTTCGCCGACGCGGACGCGAACGCGCTTGCCGGCCTGAAAAAGCTGGAAGTGACGTTCGACGCCAAGCCCACGAAGGGCCGCTACGAGCTTTCGGACGCGCTTGGCCTCACGGCGGAGACGGTGGGCGACGTGGCGCTGACGGTCACCGACGCAGCCGGGAACGACTACGCGGACATCATCTCGCTGACGGTGGAAGACGGCAAGCTCCGCCTTGCCAACCCCAGCGCCGTCCGCGCGGTGATCATCATCAGATAGCCACAGCCACGAACGAAACCAAGCCACGACCCTCTATCTTTTCAGGCTAGAGAATGATATAATGCGCCCTGGAAAAATATGTACTTCGTTACGCGATACCCGCTGTCAGATGTTTGTCTTGGGCAACTGGCGAAACGGGAACAAGACGAGCAAAAGGAATTAGGCTGAGTTTATGACGTTTTTCTTCATAACTTTGCCCTTCTTCGTGCTGGCATGGATATTATATACCAACAAGAATGTCCTGCTGTGCGTGGGGAGATGGTTTCTGTCGCGCCGATACCAGATCAAAAATTCCGGAGATATTGTCTTCGCGCCTAACAAGAACTATCTGATCATGCCAAATCATCCGGCGATTGTTGATCCGGCCATTCTTGTCTCCGAATTGCATAGAAAGGGATTGAGTCTATGTCCCCTGGTGGATGAGTCGTTCTTCTCGAATGGATTTGTCCGTCATGTTCTTGCTCTATTCAATGCCGTCCGGGTCCCGGACTTTCGGAGAGCGAACTTCAGGCCGTTTCTGAAAGTTCGGCCCACGTACAAGGCATCATTGAAAAGGGCGAAGGCCCTCAGTTATTCGGTGCTTGCGCTTTTGACCGCGGGCGAAAACGTTTTGCTGTATCCCTCGGGACATATAACCGCGGACGGGCGTGAAAGCCTGGAGAACCGGCAACTGGCGTTCAATGTGATCTCGCAATTGCCCAAAGGCGTCGAGGTCATCGGCGTGCGTATGCGTGGATTGTTTGGCAGCATGTGGAGTCGGGCCGGAGGCAGTCCGCCGCCGCATTTTGTGAAGACATTGATGAAGTCCATTCTGATATGGCCGTTCTCGATCTTCAGGCGTCGGCGCCGCGTTTCGATATATGCCGAGAACTTGACGGCCAAGGTCATCGAATGGAGCAAGTTGCCAAGAGCTGGGTTCAACGGGATGCTTGAGCACTGGTACAACGCGGATCTTGAAATGAAGGGGCTAGACAAGGAACCTGCGACATGAGCGTCGAGTGCTGGTTCGTAAATCAAATAGACACGGCAGAAACACACAAAACCGCATCTCCGTCTAATTGAAATTTCAATTCTTCCCCTTGCGAACGCGCCCGCGTTTTGGCATAATGAATGCGCTTGGCCTACTTGATGTGTAGTAGCGTTCTGCGGTGGGCGTTCAGACGGTTCGGTTTGAGCTGCGGAAGCCACTGAGAGCGGGTCTGTCGGATTCTTCAACAGAGGAATTTAGATGAAAAAAACATTACTGTTGACATGCGCGGTGGCGGCACTGCAAGCGGCTGCGACTTCTGAAACTATCGCAAACAGGGACGTCAATAGCGTGCTGGTTGTCGAGAGCGGCGACAGCCTTCAAGTCACGAATAACATGTCTATCGCCACGACTGCCGGCGCGACGGGCATTGTCACCAACCGAGGGGCGATGACGGTCAAGGATCTTGAC
>JAFRNO010000305.1 GCA_017430155.1 Kiritimatiellia bacterium
GAGGGAACGCCCGCGGCGACGCTGCCGCGGCGTCCGTCCCTCGCCGTGGCGGAACGCCGCGCGTGCGAGGTGATGGCGCTCCAGCGGCGCATCTGGGCCGCGAAGGCGCGGAAGCACGTGGGTCAGGCGTTCCGCGCGCTCGTGGTGGCGCCGGGCGTTGCGCGTCTCGCCTCGCAGGCGCCTGACGTGGACGGCGTGGTGCACCTGCGCCGCGCGGTGGATGTGGGCACGTTCATCGACGTAACGATCGGGAAGGTGCGCGGCTTCGATTTCGAGGAGGCGTGAGATGGAACCCATTTGGATCGACTTGCAGATCAACGGCTATGCGGGCGTGGACTTCAATTCGCCCGGTCTGACCGTGGAGGCCGTGAAAGAAGTCGTGCGGCGTCTTGCGGCGGACGGCACGGCGGGGTTCTGCCCCACATTCGTGACGGGCGACCCCGAGGTGGTGCTGCCGAACATCCGCACGATCGTCGCGGCGCGGAAGGCGGACGCGGAGTGCGAGCGGCGCATCATCGGCCTGCACCTCGAGGGGCCGTTCATTTCGTCCGAGCTGGGCGCGGTGGGCTCGCATCCGATCGAATGGGTGACGGCGCCGTCCCTTGAGAAGTTCGCGCGCTACCAGGACGCGGCGGAGGGGCTCGTGCGCATCATCACGGTCGCGGCCGAGATTCCGGGAATGCCGGAGTTCGTGCGCGCGGTGTCGGGGCAGGGCGTCGTGGTGTCGCTCGGCCACCAGATGGCGGCGACGCCGGCGGAGATCGAACCGTGCCTCGCGGCGGGCGCGCGCGCGTTCACGCACCTGGGCAATGGCATCCCGAACATGATTCCCCGCCATAACAACATTCTCTTCACGGCGCTCGCGGAGGACCGCGCGACGGTCATGTTCATCCTCGACGGGCACCATCTGCCCGACACGATGCTCAAGGTGTTCACGCGCGCCGTGCCGCTTGCACGCCTGATCGCCGTCTCGGACGCGCAGTATCCGGCCGGACTGCAGCCTGGGCACTATCGCGTATCGGGGGCCGACGCCGTGCTGGAGCCCGACGGCCTCCTTTGGAATCCAGCGCGCAACTGCCTCGTGGGAGCGACCACGCCCATGGCGAAAATGATGGAACTCCTCCAGTCGCGCATCGGCCTTTCGCCCGCCGACTGCCTCGTTCTCGGCCGCGACAACCCCCTCGCGCTCTTAGCTTAATCACTTGAAGTCGGAATAGTTTGAAAAGAAATTGCCTAAAACTGATTGCATCTAATCCGCGATAGACTCAAACGCGATTTCGGAGGAAGACGAGTCATGAGACGATATCTTGTCTGGTTAATCACGTGTGGATTGGGTTTGATGAGCGCATTCGCCGATCTGCCGGATATCTTTACGACTCCTATTGAGAAGGGCGGGTATGGCGTGCACATGTTGGGAGATGGTGTCTGCAGGTTGCCGAAACGATTCTTTCTCTTTGACATTGCAAGTTTCCAGTCAAGGCAATTTAACCACGGCCACACAGCACTCACCGAGATCGTGCTTGAGTACGAACGAGGTCTCGTCAAACGGGGGCCCGATGAAGAGACGGTGCCCTTGTCAGACATGAACATCGCCATTTCCACCCTCAAGGAATTAGAGGCGTTTCTCGTCGAACGTTTCAAGGGACGTCCGTTTGAACGAAGGGAGAGCCCCGGGGACTTCACTTCATTCTGCGAAGACGTTGATGGTTGCGGCTGGCGTGCGGAGCTTTCCGTGCGAACAGACGTGAAACGCGATAAATTCATCGCGAAGGCGTTATTCCGACGTCAGACTTTGCAATCGAATGCTCGTGCGAATATCCCGGTTGAAGGAGAAATTCTCGATGACATGTATGTCATTGTGACCTCTCCTTCGCTCAACTCGCTCGTCTCCAGGTTGGGCGTGAAATCACGTATGATGGACCTTCGCAGTCTTACCGAAGAGACTCGTCTCAACTTGCCGACGGGGTGTGCGCTCGTGATCATGCCCCCTCCAGAATCTGGCAAGAAAGTCGTAGAGGATATTTTTAATAAACATGGTATAAATCACGTTGCATTCGTTTCTCCCGACGGCAACGAAAACATGGGACTCAGTGAGTTGAAGACATTGATCGTTCGCATTGCCAAAGATTTGGAAAAGCGGCGGCTTGAAGAAAAGAGAATTGAAGCTCTCAGTTTAGACGAACGGACCGCAAGGTTCCACGCCCAGCTGGCGTCTGATCTGTTCGGGCCCTATACTGTTGATAAATTGACTCTTCCCGAGGTCGTGCAATTTCTTCTGTTCAGGATCAACGGTGAAATGAGATGGCATTCAGAGTTCTCGTTAGGCGGCATGTGCCGAATCGGAATCGGTCAATCTGCGACGCGATACAGTTTTAAAATACCGAGAATGCATGCCGAAGAGATCTTTTCCTTTGCGGCTGCACACATGCATTCCACGACCTTTACGAATGAAAATGGCTGTATTGTCTTTGAACAAAAAGATGCGCCTAGTTCCATAGAGGGGAAGTGAGTCAGGACTTGGACAAGGGAGATTGGGTCTGGGGGCTGCGGCTTGCGCTCGTCTATCCTGCCGCCTCGGCGGCGAGGTCGTCGTAGTCGATGTTCTGCAGTTCGATGTCGAACGGGGCAGAGATCATCTCAAGGATGTCGTCAACAATCTTTTCAATCATCTTTTTCATTTTAAAGTCTCCTTACATGGTGTATAGACGTTGAACGAGCCCCAATCTGACAAGCATCCGCATAATTTTTGGTATACTGTGCGCATGGAGACGAAAGACATGAAGCACGAAGAATTGTTCAAGCGGGCGAAGAAGGCGATTCCCGGCGGCGTGAACAGCCCGGTGCGGGCGTTCAACGGCGTGGGCGGCACGCCCGTGTTCGTGGAGTCCGGGAAGGGCGCGCGCATCCGCACGGCGGACGGGCGCGAGCTGACGGACTGGTGTTGCAGCTGGGGCGCGATGATCCTCGGCCACGCGCATCCGGAGATTTCGCGGGCCGTCGCGGCGCGCGCGAAGCTCGGCACCACGTTTGGCATCGCGACGCCGGACGAGGTGACGTTCGCCGAGCGGCTCGTCTCGCTCGTGCCGGGCCTCGACATGGTGCGCGCCGTCAGCTCCGGCACCGAGGCCGTGATGACGGCCGTGCGCCTCGCGCGCGGCGTGACGGGGCGGCGGATCGTCCTCAAGTTCGATGGCTGCTACCACGGTCATTCCGACGCGATGCTCGTCAAGAGCGGCTCGGGCGTGCTCACGATGGGGGCGTCGTCCTCGGCCGGCGTCACGCGCGGCGCGGTGGCGGACACGCTCGTTGCGCCGTACAACGACCTCGCGGCCGTGGAGCGCGCCTTCGCGAAGCGCGGGGAGGAAATCGCCGCCGTGATCGTGGAGCCGGTCGCCGGCAACATGGGGATCGTGCCGCCGGCGGAGGGTTTCCTGAAGGGCCTGCGCGCGATCACGTCCAAGCACGGCGCGCTGCTCGTCTGCGACGAGGTGATCAACGGCTTCCGCTTCGGCTTCTCCACGTACTCCGCGCTCTACGCGGGGATCACGCCCGACCTCGTCACGCTCGGCAAGGTGATCGGCGGAGGCCTGCCCCTCGCGGCGGTGGGCGGGCGAAGGAAGTGGATGAAACAGCTTGCGCCCGACGGCCCGATCTACCAGGCCGGCACGCTGAGCGGGAACCCGCTCGCCGTCGCGGCGGGCCTCAAGACGCTTGAGATACTCGAGCGCGAGATGCCCTACACGCGCATGGCCGAGCTCGGCAGCGCGC
>JAFRNO010000306.1 GCA_017430155.1 Kiritimatiellia bacterium
CGCCCTTTCGCTGGACGCGCCCGGCCACGTGTACACCGACAAGGAGACGCCCACCGCGCGCGGCGGCGCGCCCGGCGCCGTCTGGACGCTCGTCGATTGGCGCGGACGCGCCGTGGGTGGAGGCGGCCCGCTCGGCGAGCGGGCCCTACCAGGCGGGTCGGGCGTGTGGGAGAAGGATGGCTCGGCGAAGCTGCCGCAGCTGCCCACGGGCTACTACCATCTGAAGAGCGGCGGCAAGGACGCCACGTTCGCCGTCGTGCCCGCGCCCGAGAGCCGCGTGTTCGACCACGACTCCTTCTACGGCATCGACTCCGCGCAGAGCTGGGTGTCACGCAAGGGCGGCTTCATCTGTCCCTGGAACGGCGGCGACACCTTCCGCACCGTGAGCGACCTCCTCCGGCTCACCGGCCTCCCGCATGTGCGCGACCGCCTGAGCTGGAGCGAGGTCAACCCGCGTCCCGGCTCGTTCGACTACAAGCACTACATGTACAACGCCGACCTGCTCCGCGCGCGCGGCATCCTCGTCTCGGGCATGTTCCACGACTGCCCCCCGTGGGCCGGCAAGCTGAAGAAGCTCCCATCCGATCTCAACGCCGTCTATACGTTCTGCTCGCAGACGGCCGCCGCGTTCGGCGACCGCATGGGCGACTGGGAGTTCTGGAACGAGCAGGACATTGGCTTCGCCCCGGAGCCGGTCTGGGACTACGCAGCCGCGCTGAAGGCCGCCTACCTCGGCTTCAAGGCGGGACGCCCGGACACCGTCGCGCTCCCGGGCGCGCTCTGCCAGAGCCCGGGCAGCATCTACGCGAAGGCCCTCTTCGAGAACGACGCCGCCAAGTTCGGCGACGTGTACAATTACCACACCTACGACGCGCCCGCCAACTATCCCACGAAGTTCGCCACGCTCCGGAAGCTCATGGCGCGCTACGGCATCGCCGACCGGGCGATCTGGATGACCGAGTCCGGCACGAACCTCGAGGGGCATTCCAAGAAGTTCGGCGCGAAGAAAGGCCTGATGGCCCACTCGCCCCAGCAGGAGCTCGTGAAGGCGGAGTTCTACCCCAAGTCGCAGATCGCCTTCCAGATGGAAGGCGTGGCGCGCAACTACTACTTCGTGTTCGGCGCGTACAACGAGGCGAACGGGGCGAAGGACTGGGGCGTGATGCGGCGCGACGGCACGGTGAAGCCCGAGTACGCGGCCATCAGCACGATGACGCGCGAGCTCGTCTCCGCCCGCCTCAAGGGCGAGATGGGGATCGGCGAGGGACTGCGCGCGTACCTCTTCGAGCAGCCGGACGGCTCGCAGACCGTCGCGTACTGGTCCGTTTCGCCCGTGGACACGAAGGCTGGCGGCTCCATGAAGATCGAGAACGACTATGCGAAAAGCATCTCCTTCCCCGTCGCGAACGGCACCTACCGACTCTCCGACCTCTGCGGCGCGCCGTCTTCCGTCACGGTCACGAACGGCGTGCTCGCGCTGGAGGCCACGCGCTTCCCCGCCTACGTGGCGGGCCTGCGCGGCCTCGCGGCGAAGACGCCGCCCCACCCGGCGGGCCGGGTGAAGCCGTACGTGCCGGCGGCGGACGAAGACCTCTCCGTCATCATCCGCGTCGATCTGAACACGAACGACTTCGAGGTTGCGAGCCAGAAGACGCGCGCCATCCTGAAGGGCGACACGGGGCGCCTGCGCGTACAGGTGTGGAATCTGGGCGACAGCGCCAAGACGGGCTTTGTCAAGGTCGAGGGCGGCACGTTCGAGGGACTGCCCGGCACAATCACCCTCGGGCCGCGCGGCACGCCGCCCGCCACGTTCGACTGCACGTTCGTGCCGACGCCCGGCAGCGACTTCTACCAGAAGCTTGTCCTCACCGGCCTCTTCAACGGCAAGCGGTCGAGCCGCCTCTACCTGCCCGTGCGGCTCGAAAAGCAGTTCCTCGCCACCTGCACGACCACGACGCTCGACTGGAAGGACCCGAAGAACTGGGCGCGCAACACGTCCGCCCAGAAGTATTCCGCCACCTGGGACGAGGCGGAGCAGGCCATGCGCTTCGACTTCACCTGGACCGACCCCCACACCGACCGCTGGTTCTATCCCGTCTACAAGCTCAAGCTGCCCGAGGAGAGCCTCGCGGGCGCGCAGCTGTTCCAGTTCGAGGTGAAGAGCGCGCAGAACAAGGTGGAGAACGACTTCCAGACCCAGAACCTGATGCTCCTCTTCGGCGACAAGGCGCGGTCCAGCCTGTTCATCCCCTACGCCGCGCCGCTCGGCGCGTGGGAGAAGCGCTACGTGGAGCTCGCCGACATCGAGTCCCTCGGCGACGTCCACTCCTTCCGCCTCGGCGCGAACCCGAGGGGCACGCAGTGCACCTTCTGGATCCGCAACCTCACGTTCCTGCGCCGGCGATAGCAGCGGCCGCGCGGTTCGCGTGGACGCTCGCCCTCCCATGCGGCTCGCGTGGACGCTCGCCCTCCCATGCGGCTCGCGTGGACGCTCGCCCTCCCATGCGGCTCGCGTGGACGCTCGCCCTCCCGCTACGGGGTGTTCTGCGGATATTTCCAGAATATCGGCTGTTGGAGAGGCGTCCACAGGCAGCATCTCTGCCCGCAGGCCTTGAGGGCCGAGTTCGCCCACGAGTTGCACGTGAAAAACAGACTATAGCACCCGGTTCCCTCGTAAAAGGCGTTCGACCAGCCGCCGCCCGCCTGGTCGATGTGGACGAAGGAACCGTCCGCGTTTCGCCTGCCGCTGGACAGGATGTACTCGACGAGCGCGTCGTATTGCGCAAACGTAAGGGTGAGCCGACGGCAGTCCTCCCCCTCGGCGGGTTCGTACACATACCTCGTATGCAAGGCCGTACCGCCCATACCCGATATCGCCTTGAGCGCGATGCCGAGCGTCAGATCGTCCCATGTCGGGACGTTCAGGTAAAAGTCCCGCGATCCCCACCCAAAGGCAAGATATTCCTCGCCGTCCGCGGCGCCCGTGTCTCCGGGCGGAACAACGGTCGCCCAGTCGATGCGGCTCGTCCGCGTCGGCACGACGATGTCGGTGTGGACGTCGCTCCTTTGCAGATAGACGAAGACCTCGCCCTCCGACGCGACAGAACGGTTGACGGGTATCAGCGACAGAAGCGTGCCGATTTGCAGCAACATGACGAGTAAAAGGAGAATCCCGGCAACCTCCAACGCCGCGATTCGTGCGATGTTCCTGACTAGCTTTCGTTTTTTCACACCGCCCATTATACCATAAGCCTCTGCGGGTGTGGCGTCATAAGCCGTTGCGGAAGACCGACGGACGGATGCCGACGCAGCGGAGGAAGGCGGACGAGAGGTGGCTGGCGTTGTAGAAGCCGCAGGCCGTCGCAACTCGTTCCAGGGAGACGTTGGATGCCTTGAGAAGCTGCTTGGCGCGGTCGATCCGGAGGCGCATGACCTTCTCCGCGATCGTCGTGCCGGTCACGGCGCGGAAGTGCGTCTCCAGCGTGCGCCGCGACACGCCGAAGCGCGTCGCGAGCGCGGACACGCGGATCGGCGAGGCGAAGTCCATCGTACGCGGAAAGTTCGCGGCGGGCGGCGTGACGGCCGTCTCGGAGAAGACGTGGTTCGCGGATTCGTACGGCGACTACGCGCGGCTCGACGTCCGGTCCAACGCCGATGGCGAGATCGCCGGCACGTTCCGCAGCGCATCGGCCACGGACTCCGCCTTCTGGTGCGGCCTCCAGATTCTCGGCCCCGGCTTCAGTCCGTACATTCCCAAGGGCGCGACCATCATCATCCGGTGAGGCGGTTGCGCAGGAGCGCGACCCTCCCGTACGGAACGATCAGAGCTGGATGCGTCCGGCCGCGGCGATGCGCTTCTTGACGGCGGCCTCGAAGCGCGCCTTTGCCTCAAGCCGGAGCTCGTTCGTGCGCCGCACGTATGCCGGCGGTCGCTCCGAGACGGGACCGCTTCTCAGGAAGTATGCCTTGTTCGGCGAGAAGCCCTTGCACTTACGCAGCTTGCCGGCCGGCGTGGACTCATCGCGAAGGTTGTTCAGCACCTTCTTGCAGTCCTCGAGCAGATCGGTGTCCTTGTGGACGTAGTCCCTGTGTGCGAAGTACAGTTCCTTGATGAACTCGCGGGGATAGGGGTCGAGCGACATTCCGTTCTCCGCGAACCACGCCGCGAAGTCGTTCACCGCGGCGGCAGTCTCGTTGTGGGCGGTCCAGCACCGTTGGAGGCCTTCCTCGTACTTCTTGAGCTCGGCGTCGGTGGTATGTTTGAAATAGTTGTCCAGCGTGTGGAGGTAGCGGCTGGATTTCGCGTGCAGGTTGCCGTTTGCGTCGAGTGCGCAGTCTAGCCCCGACTCCTTGAGGACTTCGGCGAAGAGCTTCTTCTTCATTTCCGAATCGAGAAGCTTCGCGGGGGCGTATTTCCATCTGTCCGTGCCGTTGCCTACCTTGTCCAGAATCTTAAGGTACTTGCCCCAGGCCGTATCGACTTTCTCTAGGCTTTTCACGAGCGATCCGTCCTTGACGATGCCGAGATTCGTAACGCGCACGAGGCGGTTGTAGTCCGAGTAGACGCGCGTTTCCACCGCAGCCTTCAGAAGGGCCGCAACCTTTGGGCGCACGTCCTTGCCGAACTTTGCAAGTGTCTTCTTGGTGCTCTGAAGGCTTTTTAAGCCCAGTTTCTGCGCAGGGGTGGCGGAGATGTTGGGATACGTGCGCGACGGCGTGGGATCGATCGGGCGTCCCAGTTCCTTCAATGCGTCGCCGAGAACGGTCTCGGGACTCATGTCGACGATCTTCGCGCCGAAGATCAGCGACTTGCAGTAGTCCAGCACCTTGGACATTTTTGCGGATTCGCCCCTTGTCATGGATCTTATCTGCGCGAGGTCGTTGGCGACGGAATTCTCGCCCTCGGGCGCGGCGGAGTAGTCCACGCCGCCCCAGTTGGCCTTGTCCTGCTTCTCGATCTCCGCCTTCGACAGATGCTTGGGCTTCGCGAGCGTCGTGCATGCGGCGATCGCGGCAACTGCAAACACAAGAATCTTCTTCATCTCATTCGCCTTTCCTTGTTAGAACCTCTGCTGGTAGTCCAGCACGTACCACCGGCCACCGCCCTTGCGGCGGAGGCGGTGCGGATGCGGCGAGCCGAGCTGCTTGCCGTTCTTGTCGTAGGCGATGGACTCCACCACCGCCTCCTCGACCTTTTCGCCGCCGATCTTCTCGAGCGTCTTGCGGTCGTCGTCGTCCAGGAAGAAGTTCTGCAGCTCGTCCTTGCGGTCGAACCCCTTCTGCACGGTGATCTTCGGCTTCGAGAACGTGGCGTGGACGTACTCGCCATGGAAGCGCTCCTGGTGGAGATCCCAGAAGTAGCGCTTCACCTCGTCCTCGCCGTACATGCCACCCGAATACTCGGGGTCGATGCACTGGAGGTAGAGCTTGTGGTTCTTCTCCTTGATGGCGATCATGAAGATCTCCATGAGGCGGTCGGGGGTGACGTCCTTCGGGACTTCCTTGACCGTGTACCATCCCTGCTTGATCGCCTCGACCTTCTCCTCGCCGATGAAGCGTCCGGAGGATTCAGCCTCCTTGTCGCGCACGGCCACGAGGTGTCCGGGGATCTTGATCGCCACCGGCTTCACGATCCAGCCGAAGTAGAAGGAGCCGGGGCCCTCCTCGCCGCCGACCACGTTCTCGGCCGTGATGCCCGAGACCTCCGCGAGAACCGTCCACTTCTTCACGTCCTGCATCGACGAGTCGACCGTCCGGCGGTAGCGCTTGGCCGCCTCGTAGGGCCCCAGCCAGTCGCGGCCCGCCAGGTCGACGAACCAGAATCCGCTTGAGGGCTTCCCGCACCAGATGAACTCGCCGGAGGCGCCGTAGAACTGCTTGGCGGGATATTCGACCTCCTCGAGGAGGACGTACTTGCCCTTGATGTCCTCCACCGACACCTCCGCCGAGTCGGGCGCGGGGAAGGCCTTCTCGATCATCCCCTCCCGGTGCGACGCGATGATGCGCGCCCATTCCTCCTCGCCGAGCTTGGAGATGAGCTGGCGCAGGTTTTCCTCGTTGTGGAGATACTGCGTCCATTCGGCCTGCACGTCGACGAAGTCTCCCTTCGAGCGCTTCAGGGCGGACTTCACCCGTTGGAACAGCGCCTCCACGCGGGGGTCGTCGGGATACTGCACCTTGAGGTCGCGGACTTTCTCCAGCGCGGTGCGCTGGTTCCGCCACACCATCTTCTCGCCGCCGCGCTGGAGCGCTACCTCCTTCTCGAACTCGCGCACGTAGTAGTCCGCGTACCCGATCTGGCGCTTCAGGGCGGCCTCGTCCTGCGCGGGCGCGGCGACGAGCACCGCGGCCCCCAGGCACAGGCCGGCAAGCAGTTTCACTTGGATGCTCTTCATTTCGCGGTCTCCTTTTCTTTCTGCCAGGCGCCGAGTTCGTTGTAGAACCTGCCGAAGCAGCTGTGCGTCATGCCGATGCCGTGGCGGATCTGCTTGTCCTTCACGGGAATCGCGTTGTAGGCGGCGTAGACGGCGCAGGGCGGGCAGGTGTTGTCGGCGAAGCCCACGGCCACGCGCACGGGGCACGTGATGCGCGAGGCGAAGTTCGCGCCGTCGAAGTAGGGGGCGTTCCGCTCGGCGGCGGCGCGGTCCTCCTCGCGCTGGCTCTCGACCACGCGCGGCCAGCCGCTGCGGCGTCCCTTCAGGTAGCCCATCGTGTCCGTGATCGCCGGCACGTACATCACGCCCTTCGTGAAGTGGTGGTTGAGGCCGAGAAGCAGGAACCCGAACCCGCCGCCCTGCGAGGTGCCGGAGTAGGTGAAATGGGTGAGGTCGACCTCCGGACGCGCCGCCAGCCAGTCCACGGCGCGGTTGATGCCGAGGAGCGCGCGGTAGAAGTAGTAGTCCTCGCGCGACTTCGCCATGCCGGCCACCGCGTACGAGGTGGTGCCGTACTTCTCCTTCAGCGCCTCCACGTTCGCCTTGAACAGCTTCTCCAGCTCGTCCAGGTCGAACGGCGGCTCGTAGGGATGCACGGCGATGAACATGCAGATGGCGTCGGCCGCGCCCTGCATGTTGTTCGTCCAGTGCGCGCGCCCGTTGCCGGCCGCGGGCACCTGGAAGCGCACGGGGTACTTCTTCGCGGCCGAGGCGTCCTTCGGGATGGAGAGGTAGCCGTACACGCGCGTGCCGCCCCACGTGGCGAAGCTGACGCGCCAGAAGTTGAACGCGCCCTTCGAGCGCTCAGGGAGGAGCTTCAGCTGCGGATCGGCGGGCACCGTGGCGTCGAGGTCCTTCACGGCCTTCGCCCAGAACGCGTCGAAGTCGTCCGGCGACGGGCTCCCCTTCTCGATCTTCTCCGGCTCGTACCCGACGCCAAACATCGTCTGCTTCGCGCCCTTTGCTTGCACGGTCAGCCGCAGGAACCCCGGCTCGGCGAGCGAGCCCTCCATCTTGAAGGGATTCTCCTTCGCGAGGTCGACCGTGCGCTTCGCCTGCTCCTGCGGGCCGAAGTTATCCACGGTCGCCGTCACGGTCCCGGCGGCGGCGGGCTGTCCGCCCGCGTCCACGACCGTCACGGTGAACATGGCCTTCTCGCCGCAGCGGTAGAGGCAGTCCGCCCTGTCGGCCGCGATCTTGAACGCGAGCTCCCCCGCGTGCGCGAAAAGCGCGCCCGCAAAGGCGAGCGTAAGGAATGATTTTCTGGTCAAGTGCATCTTCCTTTTCCTTTCTACTCCAAACCGCCACCATTCTACCAAATCCCGCGGCGTTGTGGAACAGGAAATAGGAGACAACGTAGTACCAAATCCGGCGGCGATATGGTATACTTATCGCATGTCCAAAGCACCCATTTCGTCCATTTGCCGTGTGCCACTCGTGTGGCGCATCCTGATTGGATTCGCGCTAGGCATCGCCGGGGGGCTTCTCGCGCAAAAGTTTCTCTCTCCAGACACGGTCAAACTCGTCCTTTCCGGACTCGCCCCCTTCGGCGGGGTGCTGGTGGCCATGCTCAAGATGGTGGTCTACCCCATCATCTTCTTCTCGCTCGTCCTGGGCGCGGCGAGCCTGCCG
>JAFRNO010000307.1 GCA_017430155.1 Kiritimatiellia bacterium
CAATTCTGGACATCCTTCTTTCTTCTCCAACGAATCTCAATAAGTTTATAATAAGATTGTGCTGATTGCAAGCGGAAAAAGAATCGAAAATCTCAATCTTAAACATCGACACTACCTATGGGAACGAAAGTCCCGATTCCTAATCTACAACAAAATTTACAAAAAGAAAGGCCGCAGGTTTGCACCTGCGACCTTCCTTCATCATCTAAAGCCTTGCGGCTTCAGATTACTCAGCGCGGTTCATCCACTTCACCCAGCTCGGAACCTTCGGAAGCGTGCCGGAACGGGCGAACTTCTTCGAGGCCGACTTCTGGAACTTGGCGCACCACTTACCATAGGCAACCGAGGTACCCTCGCAGATGAGGTTGTTGTCGCAATCCCAGAAACCAGCGTTCAGGCACTCCGAAGCGGAGATGTAGTGAGGCTGATCGAGGAAGCCGGCGAAGTTACCGGAGACGGACTTCACGCGGTCGTTCTTCTGGTCATACTTGCCAAGGCCGGCGTAGGTGAGCGTGTAGGTGCCCTCCTCCGTGGAGCCAGCGTTGATGAACTCAGTGAAGGTGGCCGTGCCGGCCGCCTCGAACTGCTTCGCCTTCTTGCCGATGATGTTGGAGACGTCCGTCGCAACGCCGCCCGCGAGGGAGGCCTTGAACGGCTTCTTCTGCCAGAACACTTCGTCGGTCTCGGCGAACTGCTCGAACGCGTCGCTGCCGCAGGACTTCTCGCAGTACCAGGTGTAACCCTCAATCTTGAGGGACGCCGGAGCGCGGACAACGCAGTTGCCGCCGCCGCCCTGACCGCCCGTGTAACCGCAGAGGCCAACGACGACCTTCGTCTTGCCCGGCTTCACACCATAGGTGGTCTTGCCGGTGAACTTCCACTTGTACACGCTCGTCGCCGGAATCGGATCATACGAGCACGCCGCGTACGCAGCGCCGATGGCGCAGACGGCCGCAAGAGCAATGAGCTTCTTCATTTTTCTTTTTCCTTGTTGTTTGTTGTTGTTGTTGTTTTGCCCTTGGTGATTGGGCCGGCCTTTCGGCCTTCCCGGATCCGCTTCCCAGTTCAGAACCGAGAACCTTCTCACCGCAGACGCCGCATATCATACACGATTTTCGTTTGGAGCGCAAGGGGGAATTTTAAAAAAATTAATTTTTTTCTTTTCTAGCATCTGAATCCCCCCGTGAATCGCCCGAAAGCTTAGAAAGATAGGCCTCCAGCGTGGCCGCCGTCGTGGTCTCGCGGTAGGCGCGGACGCCCTGCGCCCTGATTTCGTGGATCCAGTTCGCGGCCGCCTCGGCCTTCGTCGCGGGACGCGTCCACGGCAGGTTCCTCCCCTTCGCGAAGTCCCGCAGCGCGTCGTAGTTGAGAAGGAGGCAGTGGTCGACGGACAACCGCTCGCGCCTCACGCGCGCGGCATGTTGCGCGCCGTCCCGCTCCGCCGCCGCAACCGCGGCGTCCATGAGCTCCGCCGCCTTCAGCTTGTCCGGCGCCGTGAGGAACGGCGCGCCAGGGTGCCCGCACCCCACGGACTTCTTCGTCTTGCGCGGACCCGCCTCGACGAGCGCGATGAACTGCGCGAGGTGCGGCGCGGCCGACGGGCCGTAGTAGCCCGCGAGGAATTCGTCCATCAGCCGCCTCTCGTCGTCCGCCGGATCCCAGAGGAGGTGCGCCGCCAGGTAGTGGCGGAGCGCGGCGAACGACCCGGCGGAGCAGAGGGCGTCGCCCTGCTCGAACACGCCCACCGCCCCGTTCGCCGCGAAGAGGCGGACGTTGGGCGCGATGGAGAAGATGTTCGGATGCGGCATCATGTAGCTCTTGAAGTTGGCGAGGTAGTCCCAGATGAAGAGATTGCCGCCGGCCACGCGCCGCCAGTCAGACAGGTCCTTCGCGAACGCCGCGTTCTTCGGCGCGGAGGGGTCGGAGAGCGGACGCGCGAAATCGCACTCGATGTCGCACAGGCGCACGACCACGTTGGCGCGCGGACGCGTCTTCGCCGGCGCGCGGCGCGTGAACTGGTAGGCGAACGTGTCGACGCGCACGTTCGGGAACTCCTTCTCCACCGCCTCCGCGACCTCGTTCGCGAAACGCAGGTACGGACCCGACGGCACGCCGCCGTCCTCCTCCATCCGCGCCGTGCAGTCCGCGCACGTGCAATAGCCGTTCCAGTCGTTCTGCGACACCTGGATGAAGTCGACGGACGGATCCTCGCGCAGACGCCTCAGCGTCTCGCGGACGTACGCGTCCTTCATCTCCCCGTTCGAGAGGCACAGCTGCTTCGCCACGCGCTTTCCGTCCACGAGCGAATACCACTCCGGATGGTCCTTGAAATGCGCCGCCGGCGGCAACACCTCGAAGAACGAATGGTAGGCGCTGCGGCGTCCCGTGAAGAAGTAGAGGCGGTGGTTGCCGCCCATCTCGGGCGGGACGAACTTCAGCTCGGAGAGCAGATACCGCGTGAGCGAAGTGAAGTTACCCTTCGACCGCACCTTGAAGAGCGGATCGAACCCGTCCAGATAGTACGTCTCGCGGTACTTGAACTGCGGGGCGTATTCAAGGTCGATGCCGGAGAGCGGGACTTTGTCGAGCTTCGGGTAGGACGCCGCGGAGGACGTCCACCACCGCACGCCGCAGTACTTCTCCAGATAGAGGTCGACCGCGTAGATCGGCGCGCGCGCCGGGTCGCCGTCCAACACGACGCCGTCCGCCACAGACTTGAGCCGCACGCCGTCAACCGGCCAGCCCTTCCCATGCGCCCCGAGAGCCGCGGACGCCTTCGTCGCGCCCACGTAGAGGCGTGGACGCGGGAGGGACGCGCTTTCGGATGCAACGGCCGGCTTCACCCCCAGGCACTTGCCCAGCTCGCCGGCCAGCTCCTCCGCGGCAAACCGCTCGACTGCCGTGGGGCGGTCGCTCAGCACCACGACGGGCACCTGGACCTCTCCGCACGCCGCCACGCCTGCGAAGAGCCCCAGGGCCGCCATCGGCGCCCGGCCGACCAACTCGCGCACCCGCATCATAGACGCGCGAAATCCCATGCGCCACGCTTCGGCGCCTTGAGGAAAGCGTTCGCTGCCGCATTGTTCGAGAAGCACATCTTCTTCGCGTCGAAGGACAGCTCCGCGCCCGGATACCGAAGCGCGACGCAGCCGATCAGCAACGCCTCCGTGAGCGGCGCGGCATACGAGAGCTTCGA
>JAFRNO010000308.1 GCA_017430155.1 Kiritimatiellia bacterium
CCGTCGTGCGCACCGCGTCGAACGCGCCGTTGCCGGAGAGCACGAGCTCGCCGCCGTTCACGGCCACGCCGCCGCTCGCGTACTGGGCGGTCAGGATGCCGCCGCCGGTCTTCTGCACGAAGCCGCCGCTCGCCGCCGCGAAGGATCCCGCG
This sequence comes from Kiritimatiellia bacterium, assembly GCA_017430155.1. GTDB lineage: Bacteria > Verrucomicrobiota > Kiritimatiellia > RFP12 > UBA1067 > RUG572. The sequence goes on from JAFRNO010000308.1 coordinate 153, forward strand.
AAGCCGGAGTCAAAGCCGGAATCCTCTCCCGTGCCCACGGTTGTCACCGTTCCCGCGTCCGCCGCCACGACGCCCTTCCCCGCGGCCTTCGCCGCGCCGGCGTCCGGCATCAGCCACGCGCCCGGCAGCAGCTTGTAGGCGCTTTCGCTCGGCTGTTTCACGTAGAGATCGGCGTAGGCGTTGCCCGAGATCTCGAACAGCCCGAGGTAGAAGGTGTGGATGCCCGCCGTGAGGTAGCAGCCGCCATAGACCGCCTTGCCGACACGCGTCGAGGACAGAACCTTGCAGTCGTCGATCATGAGGATGCACTCATCGTCGGCCACGACGTAGAAACTGTAGAGGCCCGTTTCGGGGACGATCAGGTGGGCCGTGTAGACCGCCGCCCAGCGGTCCTGCGACGTGAAGTTCGAGGCGAATGGGTTTTCCCGCGTGTCGCCGATGGAGAACGCCGTGGCGAGCGGCTGGTGGTACTGTCCGCGGAACGTCATCTTGGCCAGCATCGCCTCGTAGTCCTGCCGTGAATAGACCTGGCCGACGAACGAGTCCTGGTTGGCGGCCGTGTAGTACCCGTAGTAGCGGCCCGTCAGGCCGTGGTTGAAGCCGGAGGACGTGAGCGTGGCACCCTCCGCCAGCCAGGTCTCGCCCGACAGGAGCGCCGAGCCCACCGCGAGCGTGCCCGCCTTGACGACGGTTCCGCCCGCATGGGTGAACGACGGGCCGTTCAGCGTGAGCGTCGTGTCCCCGTCCTTGACCAGCGCGCCCGTTCCGCTGACCGTGCCGCCGAAAGTGGAGGCGGCGCCGCCGAGCGTGAGCGTGTCGTTCACGACGATCTCCGCCGTCGCGTCCGCGCCCGCGAGCCGATCAAGGACGACGGGCGTCGCCGTCGCCAGCTTGCCGTTCGTGCCGAGCGTGGCCGTGCCGGTAATGTCCACGCCGCTCTCGACCGGGAGCGTCGCGCCCGTCACCGTGACGTTGCCGTCCAGCGCCATGCCTTCGGCAAGCGTGGCCTGTCCGCGCTCGACCGACAAGTCGCCGTTCACATCGCCCGCGAAACGCACGCGGCCCTCCTCCGTGCTCTGCACGGAAATCGGCGTCGCGGCGAGGTTCGTCACGGCGGACTGGATCACGTGGTCGCCGGCCGATGCGAGAATGAACGGCGCGTCGCCGTCAAAGCGCAGGGGTTCGCCCGCGACAGTGTAGCCGTTCGCGTTGTAGAGCGTCAAGGCGTTCACCGTGACGGGATCGGCGAGCGTCACCGTGGCGGCGGCCTGCGGGGCGGGGCCGAGGACGGCCTGCGCCGTCGCGCCGTTAGGCGCCGCCGGGTGGTCCCAGTTGGACGCGTCGCCCCACGTGCCGCCCGCCGTGCCGATCCAGGTGTAGACGGGATTGTCAGCCGCCGTGGTGATGGTGAGCGTGATCGCGCCGGCGCCGTCGTCCGCGATCGCGTAGCCGTAGCCGGGCACCTTGCAGCTCTCGGCGACCGTCAGCGACGAGACGTCGCCCGAGAGCGTGCCGTAGCGGAGCAGCGTGTAGGTGCCGGGCTGCGCGAACGGCCGCTCGTTCACGTCGTCCCAGAGGGTGATCTCCGTCGCGCCGAGGACGAGGTTCGTGGCGGCGACGCTGTCGTGGCCCGCCGCGTCGAAGCTGACCTGCCAGCCGCCGGAGAGCGACAGCGCGCCAATGGAGACGGGAAGCGAACGACGGAAACCCACCTCGAACATCCGGTCGGAGATGAGCGTCAGGCCGGCGGGATAGTTCGTCGCGTTCAGGATCGCGCGGACGTTGCCCGCGCGCGTGATCGTGGCGACGGAGACGCCGTCCAGCTCCACGCCCGTCAGCATCACGTTCACGTCCTCCACGTCGCCGTCCGGGCCGCCGAGCGTGAAGTCGTTGCGCTGGAGGATGATCCGACCCATGTGGTAAACGCCGTTGCTGACCGCGCTGAAGACGACATGCTCCGGGTAGGGCGTGGCGACGTAGGTGCGCGTGGAGCAGGTGTGGGAGGAACGGGTACCCACGCCCACCGTCGCCCCGGCCGGCGTGAGTGCGTCGCCCAGCAGGAGGGGCGTCGCCGTGTCGTGGCCCAGCGTGCCTTCCCGGTTGCTCGGGAACACGGTGCCCGTGTAGATGTTGGCCAGGCCGCAGTTGGGGTTGAAGTCGTCCGCCCCGAACCGGATCGTGCCCTCCCGCACGGTGATGCCGCCGCGCAGCCCGCCCAGCGCGCCTTCGTAATTGTCGGTAATCGAACTCGCCTTGTTCGGGGCCTCTGTGGCGGAGAGGGTACCGGGGCCCGTCTTGAGCAGACACGTGTTCGCCCGCGGCAGGCGCCACGCGCACTGATAGATGTACTTGAACTCGAGCGTGTCGCCTTCGCCCACGTCCACGCGCACCTGCGGCCCGTAGCAGTTGAGGGTGTTGCTGGACGTCAGCCGGCGCCCGGCCCCGGTGCGCAGGACGATGGTCGGCATGCCCGCGCCGAACGCATCCACGTACTGGCTCATCGACGAATCCGCGGAAATGTTGAAGCGGACGGTTGGCGCCGTGTTCGTCATCGACTTCAGGATGTAGTTCATCGCGCTCAGCGAATTCCGCATCTCCACGGTTCCGTCCAGGACGTGGAGCCGCCCGACGTTCGAGAGACTGCCCGCGACCGTGAGCGTGCCGCGCCCGTACTTCTCGAGGGCCGCGCCCTCGGCGAGGGCCTGGCTGACGGCGCCGGAGAGCGTGAGGTCGCCTTCCACGTCCACGACGAGGTTGGAGTTGACGGCGAGCGGCGCGGAGACGTCCAGCGCGCCGGGCGTGTCGAGAGTGAGGTAGCCGTGGGACGCGCCGTCGCGGCGGCTGGCGAGCGCGTTGCCGGAGAGCGTCGCCGCGTCGCCGGACGCGACGCCGCTGAAGCGGAGGCTGTTGAAGAGGAACGTGCCCGCGAGGTCGTTCGCGCTCGTGAGGCCGTCCGCGAGCGGGAAGAACAGCGACGCGGTCGCGCTGCCGCCGGCGGGCGGGGGCGTGCCGTCCGCCCACAGGGCGGCGGAGGACCAGTTGCCCGAGACGGCGTTTGCAGCCTTGGCGGCGGATTGCGGCAGGACGCCCGCAGCAGGTGGCGCGAGGCGGATGTCGTCCACCATCGTGGCGACGTCGCGCCACCAGCCTTCGCCCGAGAGCCGTATCGCGTGCGTGCCCGCCGTGAGCCAGACGAGGCCGGAGGAGAACCGCACCTGATGAGGCTGAACCATGTTCGCGAGGAGCGATATGGCCGCCACGTCGTCCAAAGAGATGGTGATGCGGTGGTCGAGGTAGCTGTTCCCGCGCTTGTAATAGGTGAAGGAGAGATCGTACCATCCAGCCTCGGCGACGGTCACTTCCTGCATGATCGATCCGAAGCGCTGGAGGATGCAGAGCTGGTCGCCGTCCGGGATGCCCGTGCCGGTAATGCCGCCGCTCCCGCACCAGGTCTTCACGCCCGCGCTGTTGGCCAGCACCACCTGCTCCGTCACCTTCCACGGCGCGACGGCCGTGTTCTCCTTGTCCGCTACGCCCGTTCCTGCTTCCTGGCCGTTCATGTAGACGTAGCTGCTGCTGGCCGCCGTGGCCTCGAACGAGCCGTTCGCGAGCAGGCTAGCCGCCTTCGTGCCCTCGGCCAGCGCCTCGATTGTGCCGCCCGACGCCGTCGCGCGCAGGTTCGCGCTGCGCGACCCGGCGACGAGGAGCGTCCCCTCCGCCGCCACCGCCGAGCCCTTCGCGAACGACACGGCCACCGCGCCTGCGCCGCGCTTCGTGAACGTCGCGTCGCCCACCAGTTTCACGACGATGGAGTTGGTCGTGCCCGCAACGGACGCGGTCAGGTCGCCAGAAAGGACGATGCGTCCGGCGCCGACGATCGTCGCGCCGTTGCCTGTAAACGTGATTGAGGCTGGGCGCACGGAGTCCTGCACCTCCACGAATGCGCCGCCGGGGAACACCGCGTCCGCGCCGTCCTGCCACGCGACGGAGTTGTTCCCGGCGTCAAGCCAGTTCGCGTCAAGCGCATTCCAACGCGCGCCGTACGTGCCGTTCCACACCAAGGTGTCTGCGAAAGACACGCTCGAAGCCATCAGCCCCCCGGCGATCGCCAGGGCGAAAATTCTTCTCCGCATACTTCTGTCCTTTCCTTTGGGCATATCCCATCACGGC
>JAFRNO010000309.1 GCA_017430155.1 Kiritimatiellia bacterium
CCGCCGTTCCCCGAAGGCGTGAAGTACTACCAGATCGAGGAGATGGAGGAGGCCGTGAAGGGCGCGGACCTCGTGATCGGCGGCGTCTCGAGCTTCGGCGTGGACTGGTTCGGCGAGGAGGTGCTGCCGAAGATCCCCGTGGAGATCCCCGTCCTCTCCGTGACGAAGGGCCTCCTTGACCAGGACGACGGCACGCTCCTCTGCTACCCGCAGGTGTGGGAGGCGCGCCTCGCCGCGAAGGGCATCACGCGCGACATCTGCGCGATCGGCGGCCCCTGCACGAGCTACGAGCTCGTCGCGCACGACCAGACCGAGGTGGCGTTCTGCGGCAAGGACATCAACGTTCTGCGCAAGATCAAGGCGATGATGGCCACGGACTACTACCACATCTCGCTCTCCACGGACGTGGTGGGCATCGAGAGCGCCGTGGCGCTCACGAACGGCTACGCGCTCGGCATCGCGCTCACGATCGGGCTCAACCAGCGGGCGTTCGGCATCGACTCGGAGCTGCACTTCAACTCGCAGGCCGCGGTGTTCGGCCAGGCGTCGAAGGAGATGAAGAAGCTCCTCGACCTGCAGGGCGCGGGCACGCTCGAGAACCTCTGCGTGGGCGTGGGCGACCTGTACGTGACCGTCTACGGCGGCCGCACGCGCCTCGTGGGCATCCTGCTCGGGCGCGGTCTCACCATCGACGAGGCGAAGGAGGAGCTGAAAGGCGTGACGCTCGAGTCGCTCGTCGTGGCCGAGCGCGTGGCGCGCGCCGTGAAGAAGCACGTCGCCGCCGGCAGGCTCGCCGCCGCCGACTTCCCGCTCCTGATGCACACGGACGAGATCCTCACCGAGAAGAAGCCCGTGAACATCCCGTGGGAGTCGTTCACGTTCGAACGTGCCTGAGCGCGTTGCCGGATTCAAGGCGGCGGACGGCCGAACTCCTGACGTTCCAGAGTGCCGTCCGCCGTCATGCGCCAAAGGCAATGGTCCTTGCCGGATTGCGTGACGAAGTGCGCTCCCGGAGTGCCCGAGGCAGCGAAGACCGTCCCTTCTGCATGTTTGAGGCGGAGCCACGCGCGATTGAGGGCCATGCGGCGCCTTTCGCCGTCCGGCGACGGCCCGAAACGGGCGAGTCGCAGCTGCGGATCGGTGAAGAAGTACCTGTATCCCGTCTTCTGCGGGGCCGCTTCGGCCGTATCCCAGCGGATGACTTTCTCCACCAGATGCGCGTCCTCCATGGAGGCCAGATACGATTCGATCGTGTGCGGGGAAAGGCGGCGGCGGGTGGGCGAGATCGCCGTCGCGATGCGGCGCAGCGAAACCGGATCGCCGAGGTTGTCCGACAGCCATCCGGCGATGCGTTCGGCGAGCGACGTCTCGAGTATGCGCGTCGGGGCCAGAACGTCGTGGAGGAATATGTCGTTCCAGCGTGCACGCGCCAGGTCGGCAGGGTAGGGGACCTCCGAATCCGGAGGCAATACTTCAAAGTGCGCAAGCCGGCTTGAGAAATATTTGGCAAGCCCGTGGTCGAGAAGCCGCCGGGACGACGACGTCGCGATCACTTGGCGCCGAGCGGACGCCGCCAGCGTCCCGATCACGATTTCGGACTTGGGAAGTGCGGCAGCCTCCCGGATGAAGATGCAGGAACGCCCTTTGCGGGGCAGAGAGGTTAAGATGTGGGTCAGGATCTGTTCGTATGTCGCGAAGGCGCGAAGCTCGGATGCCTCCGTGTCGATGTAGGGAAGGTGGTCAGGGGGAATGCCGTCTTCAAGTAGCCGCTCGCGCAGATGCAGGAGAATGGAGGTCTTGCCGGTACCGCGCAGACCGGTAATGAACTTCGGCACCGGCAGTTCGCGTACGGAATCAAACCAGTTGAATAGTTCGTTGTTTCTGAACATGCGCACATTATACTAAAAAAGACCGGGGGGGCGGTTCATTGTGCAGAGAATTGCACAGCCCGTCGGAAGCCGCTTTTTTTGCTATAATAACTTCCCTTCGGACAACGCAAGATGGATGGTATAGCGGATAAAGAGGCCGGTGGGCGTTTTGCCGCCGACAAGGAACGGCGGATCGAGGAGCTCAACGCGCAGCTCGAGCAGTCGCTCGCGCACAAGCGGTTCCGTTTCGACGCGCTGTCGTTCACGCTGGCGCACCCGTCCGTGGACGAGCTTGTCGCATTCATCGCGGAACGCCTCCTCGCGCTGTTTGGATGCGACAGGGTCTCGGTGGGGGGGAGCGACGGCTCCTGCCGCACATGGTCGCGCGAGGGGCTGGACCTGCCGGACTGCCAGTGTTTCCACAAGTGCCCGCTCTGCCCGCTCAACCCGCAGACCTTCAGCGGGGGGGCGGTCATCTGCATTCCGGACGTACGGGCGGCTCGGGGGCTGACGTTCCCGGATGGATGCCTCGCACGGTCGGTGCTCTCCTTCCTCGTGCAGGACGACGGCCGGCCGTGGCGGCGACTCACGCTCCACTACATGCGGATGCGCCACGAGGCCACCGTCTACGAGCTGCACACGCTTGAGTCGGCCGCGAACCTCCTCTCGACGGCGCTGGAGCGCCAGCGTCTCAGGGCCGCCCAGGACGCGGAGGCCGCCCTGCGCGTACGCGCGCTCGACAGGGCGCCCATCTCCGCCTACATCAAGGATGCAGACGACGGCTTCCGCTACGTGTTCGTCAACGACTTCACGCTGCGCCAGATCGGAAAGCGGCGCGAGGAGGTGCTCGGAAAGACCGACTTCGACTTCCTGCCGTACCCGGTGGCGGAAGCGTACCGCCGGAACGACGAGGCGGTGCTGGCGTCGGACGAGTCCGTTCAGGTGCCGGAGTCCTACGTCCACGCCGACGGCGGAACGCGGATGGTGCAGTCCGTCCGCTGTTCGGCCCTCGGGGCCGACGGCCACCACCTGGTGATCGGCTATTCGCTGGACCTGACGGAGCAGATGGAGCGGCAGCGCCGGATCGAGTCGCTGCAGAAGACCGCCGAGACGGAGCGGGACCGCGCCGTCTCCGCCGAGCAGGCCGGCACCTTCATCGCGCGGCTCCTGAAGCACGTCGTCTCCTTCGCGCCGGAGGTCGATCCGATGGACTACGTGCTCTCGGAGATCGGTTCGTACGCGGGGGCGGACCGGTGCAGCATCTACTACTACCGCGCACCGGGACGCTCCGGCCTCATCGACAACGCCTACGAATGGTGCGCGGAGGGCGTCCCGTCGGCCGTTTCCCGCCGGCAGGGGTGCGACATGGCGGACCGCCCGGATTTCCATGCGAACATCTTGTCCGGGAGGGACTTCTTCTTTCTGGACGGTGCCGCCATACACCCGGATACCCAGACGCACCTTGCAGAAGCGGGGCTCCGGGGGCTGATCGCCACGCCGATCTTCGACGAGCACGGCGGCGTCGTCGGCCTCGTGGGGTTCGACTACGTGCGTGCGCCGTTGCGCGACGTCCCGAAGACGCTCGCCGGCAGCATCCACGAGGCCGTCGACGTCATCAGCGTCTGCCGGACGCGCCGCCTCGCCTTCGAGGCGATCCAGGCCGCCGAACGGGCGAAGGCCGACTTCTTCGCCTCCGTCTCGCACGACATCCGCACGCCGCTCAACTCGATCATCGGCTTCTCCGAGCTGCTGAAGAGCGAGACGGATCCCGACGTGCGGCAGGAGTACCTCGACAGCATCGCCTTCAGCGGCAACACGCTGCTGGAGCTCATCAACGACGTCCTCGACCTCGCGCGGCTCGATGCGGGGAAGCTGGCGTTCGTGCGCGAGCCCTTCGACCTGAAGCGCCAGGTGCGGCTGATCCTGCGCACGTTCGAGTCGGCGGCCCGGGAGAAGAACCTGGCGCTGAAATCCGAGATCGGCGAGTTTCCCGTCCTCGAGCTGGACGAGCAGCGCGCGCGGCAGGTGCTCTTCAACCTCGTGGGCAACGCGGTGAAGTATACGGACGCCGGCGGCGTCACCGTCTCCGCCTCCTTTGAGCGCACGTCCGCCCGGGAAGGCACGCTGCGTGTCGCCGTGCGGGACACGGGCATCGGCATCGCGGCGGCGGACATCGCGAAGCTGATGCGCCCGTACGTGCGCCTGCAGGGCGTGAACGCGCGCGGTGGCACCGGGCTGGGGCTCGCCATCTGCAAGCGCATCGTCGAGAGCATGGGCGGACGCATCTCGATCTCCAGCGAGCCCGGCAAAGGGTCCGTCTTCGCCGTGCTCCTGCCGCACGTGCCGTACCGCGACGCCGGGCTCCCTGTGTCCGCCGCGGCCGGAACGGGCGGCGTGGACGCGGCCGGCACGGATCCCGCCGTCGAGGCCCGCCCGCCGCGCGACTTCTCGGCCCTGCGCGTGCTGGTGGTGGACGACCTGGAGATGAACCGGCGCGTGCTGGTGGCCAGTTGCCGCCGCCTCGGCGCCGGGCAGACGGCCGA
>JAFRNO010000310.1 GCA_017430155.1 Kiritimatiellia bacterium
CACGGGGATCTTCGGCAGCACCTCCTCGCCGAACCAGTCCACGCCGAAGCTCGAGACGCCGCCGATCACGAGGTCCGCGCCCTTCACGGCCTCCTCCATCTCCTCGATCTGGTAGTACTTCACGCCTTCGGGGAACGGCGGGATGCCCTTCGGGAAGTGCTTCGCGAACTTCGGGTGGCGGTTCGTCGCCCGGCACGCGTCGATGATCTCGCGGTCGAGATGGGTGCCCACGAGGCGCACCTCGTTGCCGTTTTCGCGGGCGGGGAACGCGAGCGCGCTGCCCATCATGCCTGAACCGATGATTGTGATAGTTGCCATTTTTGATCTCCTTCTTGATTGTCAGAATGCAAACGTGAACGTCTGGCCGCGGTTCTCGGCGAGCTGCAGGTCCCACGCGGGGTTGCGCTCGGCCTTCGGCAGCGGACGCGGGTGGAAGCAGTCCTTCTGCACGAGCGACGCGACGGCGCGGTGCGGCTCGACGCGGAACTTCACGTAGCCGATGTCGCCCCAGAGGCCGTTCGACGGCAGACAGAGCCAGCGCTTCGACTGCGCCTTGTGCCAGTCGATCATGCCGTGCTTCCAGAAGTGGTCGTGCCCGTGCACGTAGCCCGCGAAATTCGGGAACTTCGGGAAGAGGTCGCGGATCGGACGCTCCTTCTTGCCCACCTTCAGCTCGTGGAACGGATGGTGCGCTCCGAGGAAGAACGGACGCGGCCACGTGGGCAGGTTGGCCGCAAGCCAGTCCTGCTCCTCCTTGCGGAGCGCGCCCGGCACGGGGTTCCACTCGCCGGGGCCGGTCGTCTCGTTGAGCGAGTCGAGCATGATGAAGTCGGCGTGCCGCAGGGACGCGACGCTCACGATGTTGCCCGGCACGCGCGTGCGCTCCGCGTACTCCGGCCAAACCTCGAGGAAGGAGGACCGGTGGTCGTGGTTGCCCATGCCGATCGTGAGCTTGATGCCGGCGTCCACGAGCAGCTTCAGGTCGGGCTGGGACTGCAGGTAGTCCATCTTGCGCCCGACGAGGTAGGCGAGGTCGCCGAACACGAGCACGTGGCGCGGCAACGGACGCATCTGGAGAATCTCGGCGACGGACGCCTTCAGCCAGTCACGCGAATACTTCTGCTCGAGCTTCCCGGTCTTCGGGTCCGGCGCGTTGTTGCCGGAGACGTGGACGTCCGAGAGGAAGATGGCGAGGTCTTCGTCGAAGTCCTCCGGCGCGGCGGCGAAGAGGCGTGAACCGGCGGCATACGCCCCGGCGGCGAGGATGCCGCCGAGGACCCCCCTGCGGGAAAGCGCCACGCTCACTTCTTCAGCTCCTCGACGGCCTGGTAGAGCGCCTCGGGGTAGTCCGTGCCGAACGAGTCGAAGCCCATCTCGAAGAGGGCCTTGTACACGCCGGGGTCGTCGGACTCCTTCTGCCACACGCACATCGAGGCCTCCACGCCGGCCGCGTGCAGGCGCGCGACGCACGCCTTCAGCGTCTCGGGCTTCGGGCAGAACACGTACTTGCCGTCCACCACGCGCACCTGGCAGTGGAGCTGCACGTTGTCGATGCCCTTGAAGTTCTCCTTCGCGGCGTTTTCGAAGAGCGCCATCATGTTGGCCTCGCACTTGTCCGTCTCGCCGGGCTTGTTGAAGTCGATGTAGCCCCAGTTGCCGAGGTTCATCCAGTGGAGGGTCTGCCCTTCCGGCAGGGCGGCCTTGTAGCGCTTGATGAGGTCGTACTCGCGCGTGATGAACCAGCACTGCTTCGCAAGGCCGTGCGCCTTCACCATCTCGGCCACCTTCTCCGGCGGCACGTCCTTCCAGTCGATGTGGATCTTGCGCGAGGGGTTCTCCTCCATCGCGGTGAAGATCGTCTCCCAGAGCGGCGCGCGGCACGTGGCGAACTGCGCGCCCCGGTAGGACCCCACGTCCCACTCGCGGATCTGCTCCCACGTGTACTCGCAGACCTTCTTGCCCTTGTACTTGTTGTCGTGGAAGGCCACGACCTTGCCGTCCTTCGAGTAGCGGATGTCGCTCTCGGGCGTGTAGCCCTTCCCCCATGTGTAGAGGAGCGCCTCCATCGTGTTGTCGGGACGGCCCTTGCCGTCGCCGCGGTGGATGAGCGAGTGCTGCAGCTTCTCGAGCTGCGCGGGGGTGAGCGCCGCGAGGGCGCTGCCGGCGGCCACGGCCGCCACGATCAGGATGCTTGCTTTCATATTCTTCTCCGTTTTCTCCGTGGCGGAATTCTACCAAATCCGCGCCCGCATGGCAAACCGTATGGAAAGCCGCCTCGGCCTTGCCGCTGTGAAACACATTTTACCAATGGCGTCTGTCCCTCTCGGCCACTGCCTTTTTATGGTATAATGCTCGCGCAAGGAGAAAACAGGATGAAAACGAGAAATGTCGCGGGCAGGCTCGCGCGCGTCTGCGCGGCATGCACGGCGTTTATGGCAAGTACGACGTTCGGCGCAACGGAGAAGACGACGGCGGATGCGCTCGTGCACCGGTGGAGCTTCACGGGGAATGTGAAGGATTCCGTGACGGGCAGGGAGGCGAAGAGCGTCGGCAAGCCCCGCCTTTCCGCGACGGCGCTCGTTCTGCCTGGCGGCAAGCACGAAGCGGGGCATCTCGACCTCGGGGCAAACCAGCTGCCTGCCGACGGCTCCGACGTCACGATTGAGGTGTGGGCGACGCTCAGGTCCGTCCATTCGTGGGCGCGCATCTTCGACTATGGTCCAGACGAGAAGAACTACTTCATGATGGCGTGGAGCTACTTCGACCAGCCCGATACGGACAGCATCGAGATGTGCCGCAGCGGAACGAAGCATTCCGCCTTCAAGATGCTGTGTCCGTACGCGGCCGGAACGCCGTACCACATCTCCGTGACGTTCGTCAACAACGGGAACGGCTCCACGACGATGCGCGCCGTGCGCCGCAACGCCAAGACGGGCGCGGCCGAGCGCGCGCATTCGCAGGTCTACAGCGGATGGACCCTGGCGTCCCTCTCGAATCCCCGGCTGCTCCTCGGCGGCTCGCAGTACGCATGCGACGGCGACGCCGGGGCGGAATATGACGAGGTCCGCGTGTGGAACGGCGCACTCACGGACGAACAGCTCGCCGCGAATGTCCAGGCCGGACCGGACACGCTCCCGGCGAAGGTGTCAGTTTCGACGGACCGCGCCGTGAAGCCGATTCCCGCTTTCATCTTCGGGCAGAACATCGAGCATACGCGCGCGGCGCTCCAGGGCGGACTCTCCGCGCAGCTCGTCCGGAACCGCAAGTTCGCCGGCAAGCCGTCGCGCACCGGCGTCGCGATGCTCTGGGAGCCGTACGGTTCCCAGAAGGCGTTCTACCATCTGGCCCAGGGACTGAGCGTGACACGCCACGCGGCGCGCAGCCGGATGCCGCGCGGGAATGAACGCGGGGCGCAGGTGATCGGATGCCTCGACGAAGACGGCGAGGTGGGGATCCGACAGGGCGGAATCGGGCTCCGCGGGGGCGTTGCGCACAACTTCAGGGCGGTGGTGAGCACGCTCCATCCCGTCGATACGCCCGTCGTGCTGCGCGTCAAGTCGGGCAAGCAGGTCCTCGCCGAGCGCGCGTTCACGGTGAACACGAAGAGCCGCGGCGACTGGACGCGCGTCGCGTTCGACTTCACGGTGGAGAAGGACGTCACGGCGGAAATCACCGTCGGCGTGAAAGGGAAGAGATACTGCGCGGTGGGCGCCGTCTCGGTAATGCCGGCGGACAACTTCCGCGGGATGCGCGCGGACGTGATTGAGAACCTGCGCGACATCGGCACATCGATCGTCCGCTGGCCGGGGGGCAACTTC
>JAFRNO010000311.1 GCA_017430155.1 Kiritimatiellia bacterium
GCGCGCGCGAGGATGTCCGCGTCGGAGGCCTCGCGCGCAAGCGGATCCGTGCCGCCGGCCACCTCCGCCCCGTCCAGGACCCCGTCGCCGTCGGTGTCCGGGAGTCCGGGGTCCGTGCCGTAGATGAAGATCTCCTCTGCAGAGGAAAGGCCGTCGTCGTCGCGGTCGCCGTCGAGGAGATCTTCGGGCACGATGCGCCGGTAGAGGAGCGAGGTGACGTTCGTCGCCGGTTCGGCGCATTCCCCGTACCCGCCGTTGAACGCGCCCGCGAGGGCGTTGGAAACGGCGGCGCCCGCACGCGAGAGGTCGTAGCGGCAGATGAAGTCGCCGTTCCAGAAGAACTCCGCCTGGAAAGAGACGGGCGAATCGGGAGAACGGTTGAGGAGGAAGTCGTGCCAGGTGAGGACGAGGGAGTTGGACGGCGAGAGCCACCATCCGAACTGGCTGCGCGCGCCCGGCTCGCCGGAGGAGGGCCAGTTCACCTGCGGGACGGCACCGATGTCGGCGAGGAACGGAGCGAAGACGGTGGCGTTCGTGTCAACGGGCAAGATGCCCGTTGTCCCAGTGAGCCGCCGAGACGGCGGCTCCCCATATGCGCGGCGGGCGCGGGGGACGAAGGGTTCGCCGACGAACTTCGGCACGAGCGCGCCGGAGGACGACACGAGCAGGCCGTCGAAGATATTCGTGCCCAGCGGAAACGCCCACGGCGCGTTCGTCTGCGAGTTGAGGGCGAAGCGGTCGCGGTTCGCGCCCCTGAGCCGCCACGGCGCATGGACGTGCGCCGCGGCGGGGAGCGAGAAGTCGTGCGTTTCGTCTGTGCCGGCGTGCGCACGCACGAAGCCCGCCTCGACCTGCTCGGGCGAGATCGAGTACTCCACGACGTTGGTTTCCCCATCGCCTAACTGGAGCAGCGGGCCGAGTCCAAGGTTCGGCTTCGTCCCCGCCCACAGGACAAACGCAAACATCGCCAGCCCTATAAATGCCCCGCGCACGGACCAGAACACGCGCCGCGCGACCGCGAACACGCCCATGCGATCCAGCCACGCGCCAAACGCGACAAACGCAAGCACGCCGAGGGCACCCAGTCCGGCGTACATGAGCACCAGCTGAAACAACTCCTTCAGTTCATCCCATACAACCATGCCTCACCTCATGATCAGGGTTCCACCATCAGGCGTAATCCGTGCGGAGAAGTTCTCTCCGACCCGGACGTTCTCACCCCGGCCCACGACGCGGATGCGGTTCCAGGCCGGTGCATGGAGCCATGCCGGCGCCGACGCGGCGAGTTCGGCGAATACCTCTGTACCATTGTCCAGAAAGCGTGCGGATTCAATCGCGCCATTATGGCGGAGTCGTATGCGCAGGATGAAATCGTGCAGGCCACAACCACCTGTCGGCGCGGCCGTGAACCGATCGCCCTTCTCGCCGTCCTCCACGAACCACGAACCGCAGTCCCAGCCCACCGTGAGGTCACATTCATCAGAGGACAGTTCGCCGTCGCCGACGGGCGAGACGCCCGTTGGCCCAGTATCCGTGCCGAATGCGATCTCTACGTTGTTCGACGGCGTGGCGACGAAGGAGAGGTTGACCGTGAAGTCGCGTAGATTGCGCTGCCACGCCGTGAACGGCATGTTGGTGACCGTCTCGGTGTCAAGGTGTTCCACGGGCGACAACACGGGCCGCACCGGCGGCAGGGCAAATGCCGCTGATATTGAAATACAGACAAAAAGAAATACTTTCTTCATTTAGTAAGCAGTATATCAGATTCACATTTCACAAGCAAGCCTCAACCCAAATTCTTCTCCCTTTTGTTCCCCAAATCAGCTCTGCTGTGGTAAAATACTGCCATGAAAAATAACAAACGCCTTCTGTCGCTCGACGTCCTCCGCGGACTCGACATGTTCCTCCTCACGGTCGTCGGACCACTCTTCTGGGCCCTGAACAAGCTTCTCGCGGCCGTCAGCAAGGACTGGGCGATGCCCGAGGCCGTCCAGCTGCAGTTCAAGCACGCCTGGGGCGGGTTCACGCTCTGGGACATCATCATGCCGCTCTTCATCTTCATGTGCGGCGCGGCCGTTCCCTACGCGCTGTCGAAGCGGCTGGACAAAAACGGCCTGCCGACGAAAAAGTTCTGGCTGCACGTCCTCGGGCGCTTCGCGCTCCTGTGGTTCTGCGGCATGCTCGTGCAGGGGCACCTGGCCACGCTCGACCCGCTCCAGATCAGTCCCTACAACAACACGCTCCAGACCATCGCCGCCGGCTACGTGATCGCCGCGCTCGTGATGCTGATTCCGGTGCGCGCGCTCCGCGTCCTCATGCCCCTCGTCTTCGTTATCGCCTACGGCGTGCTCCTGCATGTGCACGGCGACTACACCCAAGAGGGGAACCTGGCGCAGGTCGTCGAGCAGAAGATCCTCCAGGCGATCCTTCCCGCCAAGAGCGCGGCGCTCGCGACGCACGGCTATACCTGGTTTCTCACCACGCTCATGTTCGGCGCGATGACGCTCTGCGGCGCGCAGTGCGCCGAGATTCTGCGCAGCAAGGCGACGGGCAGGCGGAAGACGCTGATACTCCTCCTCCTCGGCGTCGTCCTCCTCGGCGCGGGATTGGCGCTCGAGCCCGTCGTCCCGTGCATCAAGCACATCTACACCGTGAGCTTCACCTGCCAGGCCATGGGCTGGTGCGTGCTCGCGCTCGGTCTCCTTTACATGCTGACGGACATCCTTGAATACAAGCACGGCTGGTGGCTGTTCACGCTGTTCGGGCAGTGCGCCCTCACGGCGTACATGGCCACGCACTTCTTCCGGCCCGCGCTCGATGCCTGCACGAAGGTCATCACGCAGGGCATTCCGCACCTCGTCGGATCCTGCGTGGGCGCTCCCGTCCCGGCGTTCATCGAGAAGAAAATGTACATGCCCCTCGTCGACGCGCTCGTGAC
>JAFRNO010000312.1 GCA_017430155.1 Kiritimatiellia bacterium
CGCAGGTCTCTTGTCTCAAGTCTCTTGTCTCCACACCCCAACAAAAACGTGCCGTCAGTCGAGGTCGATGACGGACAGCGTGTGGACCGGGTCGTTCACCGTGTTGATGAGGCCGGGGAAGGCCATGTCGAAGTTCACGATGATGAGCTTGCGCGCGCCTGTCTTCGGGCATTTCCAGATGAGCGGCTCGCAGGGCTGGTCGAGGAGGCCGTCGGAACCGTCCGTGTCGCCGTTGCGCCAGAGCGTGGCGAACTTCCTGTTCGCGATGTCCCAGGTGTGGACGGCGTTCGTGGCGGAGTCGGTCATGATCACGCGGTGGTGGACGGGATCGTAGGTGATGCCGTCGCAGCACGGGAACACCTTGGGGTCCTCGAAGATGAGTTGCGGCTTCGCCCACGTCGCCTCGCCGGTGCGCTTCATCGTGTAGAAGCGTCCGCTGCCGAACGTGCCGAAGAAGAGGTTGCCGTCGCGGTCGATGCAGAGACCGTCCGCGCCCGAGTTGTCGCCGCCGCGTCCGGGCAGGGCCACGGTCTCGGTGTTGCCGAGGAAGTACGGGTCGTTCTTGTACTGCGGCTTCGGGAGAAGCTTCACGGGCTTGTCGCGGCAGTCCGCGAGCGGGATGCGGTAGACTCCGCCGAGGCCCACGCCGTCGGGACGGTCGAGGTCGAAGTAGGTGTCCGTGATGAACATCGCGCCGTTGTAGAAGCGGATGGCGTTCGCGAGCTTGACGTCCTCCACGGCCGTCTCGATACGCAGGGCCTCGCCGGTCTTCTTGTCGATCACCACGCGCATCACGCGGCTCGCGTAGTCCTTCGAGAGGAAGTACTGGTTGTCGCAGTAGTAGAGGTTGCCGTCGGGTCCGTACTCGATGCCCATCGGGCAACCGCGGCCGGTCTTCGGCGAGATCGCGCCCGCGCAGAACACGCTCCACTTGCCCGTCTTGACGCAACGCTTCATCACCACGCCGGCGTAACTCTTGTCGATGAGGTTGGGGGCGGACATGAAGATGTTGCCCTTCGCGTCCTGCGTGAGGCCGTCCGGCAGGTTCACCACGTCGCCGAACTGCTTGAACAGGCGGGGGCGGAAACGCGCCTCGCCGTACGTCTCGACCGCGCCGAGCGACGCCGTGATGGCGCACGCCGCAAGCGCGCACGCCGTGATGCCGATTGTTCTCTTCATTTTCTTTCCTTTCCGATGGATGAAATCGTCAACCGCGCAAGTATACCACAAATCCCCGCCCGATGGCTCTTCAAAACGGATTTTTTGTCAGGTGCGCACGTGTCCCGCCGCGGGAGAAGCGGGGAATTACGCGCCGACAAGAGACATGAGCCCCGAGACCTGCTGGATGTCACTCGCAGTCGGCGAGGGGGGCGTCGGGGTCGACGTCGAGGATGGGCCAGACGATCTCCTTGCCCTTCTTCTGCTTCTCGAAGTCGTAGAAGGCACCGTAGTAGAGCGAATTCGCGTCCAGCCACAGCGTGACGCGCCGGCGATCCGCCTCGGAAACGCGCGCGCGGTGCCGCGCGCCGAGGAGCGCCTTGCCGAGCGCGCAGTTTGCCGCGCCCACGCGGCCAGGAATCGACCGCGACCCGCCTGTGTTCTTCTTCATCACCGATCCGCCGAACCCGCCGCTGAAGTGGAACGTCAGCGGCTTGAGCGCCTTGTAGGAGAAGTCGGCCGGCCCCTTCCCCGCATGTTTGTGGCATGGGAGGCAGCTCCGCTCGAACACGGGCTTCACCAGCCGCGCGTAGGTGATCGGCTCCACGCCGATTCCCTCCGGCTCCAACTTCGAGGGCGGACGCGCCAGCGCCTTCGGGCGTTGCGGCGGACGCGGGATCGTCGTCTGTTTCGGCTCGTGGCACCCCGCGCAGGAGAGATATTCGCCGGGATGCACGAACGCCGTCGAGCGCATCGTCTGGATCGCCGCGCCGTCCGCGTCCAGCACCTGGAAGATGAACTGCTTGCCCGCCGGCGCCTCGAAGTGGCAGCTGCCGTCGTCCTCGATCGGCACCGTGCCGAGCGGGATGCGCGGACAGTTCTCCTGTTCGTAGCCGATGAACGGACGGTCCATCCACGGATCGGGCTTCACGATCGCCTGCAGCACCCGGAGGCGCGTCGGCACGCGGTTCGTCGGGAACGGGATGTCGCTCTGCCGCACGTCGACGACGGAGATCACCGCCGGACGCTTGAGATGCCGCCGGTCCTCGCCCTGCGCGGTCTGCTGCGGAATGACGGGAGGACGTTTCCGCGGGCCGAACGGGCGCACATGCGTGAGACGCGTGCGCGGGTCGTAGCCGCACGGCAGCGACTCGCGCGCGCACACGAGCTCCTCGTTGCCGAAGCGGTCGCGCAGCACGATGTCCTCCCACCGGTTGCAGAGGTAGAGGTTCGCGTCGAGCGGCCACGGCGTGCCGTATTGGTACTGGCTGCGGGCGGCGCTCTCGGATTCCGGGAACGCCACGTATGGCGTCATGCGGCGGAGCTGGCTCATCTCGTTGTCGTCCTTCACCTCGATGTCCAGACGGCAGAGCGACCCGAACGACTCGCCGTGGTGCGGCGCGGCAACAAGCATGTACTTTGGCGAGCCGGGAATCGCGCGGATGCCCATCTCCGTCTTCGGCAAGCCCGATTTCGCGCACGGACACCCGCCCGCACGATTGTGGTCGCCGTGCGTGTTGTCCGCGAACGTGTGCCAGGGGTAGGGGTAGTTGCCATGCGGCGCGCGCGGGTCGCGTCCGTCGGGATAGCAGATCCAGAAGTGCGAGCCG
>JAFRNO010000313.1 GCA_017430155.1 Kiritimatiellia bacterium
GACCGTCTTCGCGGGCGTGTCGCCCGCCTCGCCGTTCTTCCGCACCGTGCGCGTGGCACCGCAGCCGGCCGGACTCAAGTTCGTGAAGGCGAAGACGCCGTGTCCGCAGGGCATCATCGAGACGGATCTCCATTTCGAGGGCGATACGGTGCGCGGCACGGTGACGTTGCCGAAGGGCCTCACGGGCACGTTCGAATGGCGTGGCAAGACGCGTCCGCTCGCCTCAGGTCGCCAGGAGGTTGCGCTGTGAGGGCGCGCGCGGCCCTCTGTGCGGCGTTGCCCCTCGCCTTTGCGTGCGCGGCGGCTGATTTTCCTGTGGCTCCCGGCGCGTCTATTTCCGACGCGGTCACGAAGGCCCGCGCGGCGGGCGGCACGAATACCGTCACGCTTGCCGCCGGCGACTGGTTCCTCGAGACGCCGCTCGTGTTCGACGCACGGGACGCCGGTCTCACCGTGCGCGGCGCGGGGGCGGGCCGCACGCGGATTTGGGGCGGTCGCCGCCTGAGGGGGTGGCGTCCGGACGGCGACAAGTTCTGGAGCGTGGACCTGCCGGAGGTGAAGGATGGCACGTGGAACTTCCGCGCGCTCGTGGTGGACGGCGCGCTCGCGCCGCGCGCGTGCTTTCCGGGTGGGACGAACCGCTTCGACAACCTCGGCACGTGGGATCTGCCGCTTCTGCCGGCGCTCGCGGGCCACTGGCCGCGCAAGCCCACCTATGCGGAGCTTGTGACAATGCCGTACAAGGCCGCGGACCTGCCGGACACGATGGACTTCCGCAACGCCGAAATCCGCCTCTACCACATGTGGTCGGAGTCGCTCAGCACCGTGGCGTCGAACGATCTCGCGCGCCACGTCGTCTATCTCTCCCAGCCCGCCGCGTGGCCGATGGGCGCGTGCGGACGCCGTCAGTACGAGGTGTACAACACGCGCGAGGGGATGACGGCGCCGGGACAGTGGTATCTCGACCGCACGCGCGGAAAGGTCGTCTACTGGCCGAAGCCGGGTCAGGACATGTCGAAGATGCTCGTGGTGGCGCCGCGTCTGGAGACGGTCGTGCGCGTGGCGGGCTCGAAGAAGGGCCCTGTGCGCGGCTTGACGCTGGCGGATTTCACGGTGCAGGCCGCGACGCCGCCCGACCGGCGCGCGGGCTTCGGCGGCGGCGACCTGCCGCCGGCCGTCCTGCTCGTCGAGACGGAGAAGTGCGCGGCGGAGCGCCTGGAGGTGTGCAACGTGGGCGGCGTGGGCGTGCGGATCGGCGGGATCGGAACCCGTCTCGCGGCGTGCGACGTGCACCACGTGGGCGCGCGCGGGGTGAGCGCGTACGGCGACGGGCTGCTCCTCGTCTCGAACCGCGTCTGCCACGTGGGCCTGCAGTACCCCTCGTCCTGCGCGATGGGCGTGGGCGGCCGGGACGTGGCGGTGCGCCGCAACGAGGTCTACGACTCGCCCTATTCGGGCATCATCGGCGGCGGCACGGACATCCTCTTCGAGGAGAACTGCATCCACCACGTGATGCGCGTGCTGCACGACGGCGCGGCGATCTACGGCAACATGACGCGCGCTGTGATGCGCGGGAACGTGGTGCACGACATCGTGCCCGTCGGGAAGGGCTTCGGCGCGAGCGCGTTCTACTACGACGAGGGCGCGCTCGACTGCGTGATCGAGCGGAACGTGGCGTACGGCGTGCCGCGTCCGATCCACGAGCACATGACGCGCGGCACGCAGGTACGCGACAACACGTTCGTCGCCGACGGCGACATGGCGATTTCCTTCCAGCGGTCGGTCAACTGCACGTTCGAGCGCAACACGCTCGTGCTGGGCGGGAATCTGAACTGCACCTATCCCGAGGCGGTCAAGACGTGGGAGGGAAACCGTGTGTTCCGTCCCGCGCCGGGACGCGCGGACCGTCTCGACATCGGCGAGGCGCGTCCCGTGCCGCAGCCGCAGAAGCCGCGCGCGCCGCTCGCCGTCGCGCGCGCGGAGACGGCGCCCGTGATGGACGGCCAGTTCGCGCCCGGCGAATGGAAGGGGCGGATGCAGTCCCTCGACCGCACGCCCGACGGGTTCCTCATCGGGGGCAGCACCGCGTATCTTCGCACGGCGTGGGACGACGCGAACCTGTATGTGGGCGTGTTCGTGGCGAACTTCGGCTCGATGGAGGTGTCCAAGGGGACCACGTGGGGCGTTGATGACGGCGTGGAGGTGAGCGTGGCGGGGAAGCCCCGGCGTGCGTTCGCCGACGGACGCAAGAAGTGGGTGTACGAAGTGGCGATCCCGTTCGCCGAACTCGGCGTGAGCCCGAAGGCGAGCGTGAAACTGCCGTTCAACGTGCGCGTGCGCAACAGCCAGTACGGGGAATGGCGCCAGTGGGACGCGGACGACCGCACGCCGCAGCTGCTGTTGCAATGATCAAGGAGGTCCAGCACATGAAGCACTTTCAACATGGATTGGGGTGGCGAGCCTCCGCGTGCGCACTGCTCGCGCTCCTCCTGGCCGGGTGCGCGACCGAGCACCACATCACGGATGCGCGCCATCCCGAGGTGGCGATCACGCCGGACGGCGGTGTCACCTACCGGGGCAAGTTCGTCGATGCCGAAGACCTCCCGGGGCTCCTGAAGGACTCGGGCCTCACGAAACAGGACACGATCAACATCCACGTTCCCGAAGATCTCAAGGACATGCGCACGCCCCGCCGCGTGATGGCGATCCTCTCGCGGAACGGCTTCACGCGTCCGATTCTCGTGAGCGACCGCAAGTCGTACACCGAGCTCGGCAAGACCGCCGACGAGCGCCGCCTTGAGCGTCGCCGCCAGCAGCAGGAGCAGATGAAGCTTCCGCCCTCCAAGCGCACGATCCGCTACAAATGAACGCACGCCGCAGGAAGGAAACATGACCAACGCAACTGATATCGCGCAGACCGGCTGGCTCGACACGCTCACCGCGTGGGTGGACGCGGCGAGCGGGTGGGTGTGGGGACTGCCGCTCATCGTCGCGATCTTCGCGACGGGGATCCTGCTTTCGGCCATGCTCCGGTTCAAGCACGTGCTCAGCCTCGGGCGCGCGTTCAGGTACATGTTCCACTTCGAGAAGGGCTCCGGCGCCCATGGCGAGGTGAGCCATTTCGGCGCGCTGTGCACGGCTCTCTCGGCCACGATCGGCACGGGCAACATCGTGGGCGTGGCGACGGCCATCGGCACGGGCGGACCCGGCGCGCTTTTCTGGATGGAGGTGGCGGCGTTCTTCGGCATGGCCACGAAGTACGCGGAGGGGCTTCTCGCGGTGAAGTACCGCGAGGTGCTGTCCGACGGCCGTATCCTCGGCGGCCCGTTCTACTACATTGAGCGCGGCCTCGGGCCGAAGTGGAAGTGGCTGGCTGTGATGTTCGCGTTCTTCGGCGCGACGGCGGGCATCATGGGAATCGGCACGATCACGCAGATCAACGGCATCACGTCCGCCGTGCAGCGTTTCTGCGACCCGGGCTTCAATCCGAGCGACCCCTCGACGGGCATCTGCCTGTTCGGGAACACCTACTCCCTTGCCGTGGTGGTGGCGGGGGTGGCCGTCACGCTCTGCGTGGGACTCGTGGTAATCGGCGGGCTCAAGCGCATCGCGAAGGTCTCGATGGTGGTGGTGCCTTTCATGGCCGTCACCTACACGCTCGTCTGCCTGCTGGTGATGATCGCCAACTTCGAGAAGATCCCCGACGCCGTCTGCCTGATCGTCAAGGCGGCGTTCAATCCCGCCGCCGTCACGGGTGGCGCCGTCGGCACGCTGTTCATCGCCCTGCAGAAGGGGGTCGCGCGCGGCATCTTCTCAACCGAGGCCGGCCTCGGGTCCGAACCGATCGCCGCCGCCGCCGCGCAGACGAAGGAACCGACCCGCCAGGGCCTCGTGTCGATGACCGGCACCTTCATCGACACGACCGTGATCTGCACCATGACCGGGCTCACGATCGTCCTCTCCGGCGCATGGGACCCCTCGCTCAAGCTCGAAGGCGTGAAAATCACGATTGAGGCGTTCAACCGCGGCCTCGCGTTCCTGCCGCACGCCGACGTGATCGCTCCGTGCTTCCTGATGGTCGCGCTCGCCTTCTTCGCGTTCACCACGATTCTCGGCTGGGACTACTACTCCGAGCGCTGCCTCGAGTACCTCGTGGGCACGAAGCGGCAGTGGGCCGTGAAGCTCTACCGGCTCCTCTACGTGCTCGTGGTGTTCGTGGGGCCCTATCTTACGGTGAGCGTGGTGTGGGGCGTGGCGGACGTCTTCAACGGCCTGATGGCCTTCCCGAACCTCGTCGCGCTCATTCTGCTCTCGCCCGTCGTGGTGCGCACCACGCGCGACTACTTCAAGCGCATCGACCCGTCCTCCCCGCGCTACTACCCATGAGAATCGCCTCCATCTTCTGCGCCGCGTGCGCGGCGGCGTGTTGCGCGGCGGAGACGCCGTTTCTTGCGGGGCATCGGGCTTCGTTCTACCCCGGCGCCGAGTTTCCGGGCGCGTCGGGCTCGTTGCTGGTGACGAACGGCGAGCTGCGCCTCACGTTCGACTTTTCGAAGGGCGGACACTACGTGGCGGCGAACTTCGCCCTGCCCGAACGCCCGACCGCTCGCGGCGTGTCGTTCGAGGCGAGCTGCCCCGACGGCGCGTTCGTGACGCTGCGCGTGACGGACGCGACGGGACAGACCTTCCAGCAGTATCTCGACGGCGAAACCGAGAGCTGGGAGAAAATCGCCACGCGCGTGGATGCGCCGGGCGGACGCTGGGGCGGGGCGAACGACGGTGTGTTCCACCAGCCGGTCACCGGCATTTCCGTGCTGGCGGACAACCTCACGCCCGACGCGCCCGACGGGGCGCGCGGGACGCTCTGCGTGCGTAACATCCGCCTCCTCGACCGCGACCCCGCCGACCTCGCGCCGGCGCGTCCCGCGCGCACGATCGCGCAGTTGACCGACGAGGCGCACCGCCTGCGCGACGAACTCGCCCGCGAGTTGCCGGACCTCGAACGGCGCGGGCTCGGCGCGAAGACGCGTGCCACCGTTGCGGTGATGGACGACTTCTTCCCGTGGTTGCGCGAGGACGTCGCGCGCGGCTTCACGAACCGCGCACACCGCGCACTGTGGGAGATGGTGGACATCGGCCACGCGGGACTCGCCCCACAAGAACGCATCCGCGCCGGACAGGAGGCCGACGCGCCCGTGCCGCATTTCGTCACGAGCCCCGTGGAAACCTCGCACGCCCAGCTCGTCGCCATGCGCGCGTGGCCAGACGGACGCCGCGAGCGCGGCAACGTGGTTCTCACGGGCTTCGGGCACTTCGGCACGGTCCAGCGCGAGCTCGCGAAGCTGCCGCCGCTCGGCAACCACATCCTCCAGATGGAGATCGGCCCGAATTCCTTCCTGCCCGCCGAGAACGTGGTCAACACGAACGCGATCCGTCCGTTCCTCGACGCGGCCGCGCGCGGCGCGCGCGAGAATGTGCAGATCTGCCTGCTGCTGAGTCCGCACTACTTCCCCGCATGGGCGCTGCGCAAGTGGCCCGAACTGGGCGAATGCGCGGGCGGGTTCTTCCGCTACTGCGTGCACGACCCCCGCGCGCGCGGCGTGCTGGAGAAGTCGCTCCGCACGGTCATCCCGCTCATCCGGGGCAATCCCGCGCTGCACTCCGTGTGCCTCTCGAACGAGCCGGAGTGCGGGTTCCACGGCGCGCACTGCGCGCTGCGCGGCGAATGGCCGAAGTGGCTCGCGCACACGTACGGCACGACCGCGGCGATGAACGCCGCGTGGGGGACGTCCTACGCGTCGTTCGCCGACGTGCCGATGCCGAAGAGCTTCAAGGGCAACCCCGCCACGCCGGCGACGCTCGATTTCGTGCGGTTCAGCCGCGAGTCGTTCACGGCGTTCCATCGGCGGATGGCGGACGTGATCCACTCGATGGCGCCGGAGATCCCCGTCCACTCCAAGATCATGGTCCACGCCCTCTACGGACGCAATGCGACCTACTGGTCCGTGGACCCCGAGGCGTTCTCGAACCTGAGCCAGTACAACGGCAACGACGCGGTGGACATCCCGTCGTCGCATACGCGGTCCGGCTGGGCCCACGACTGGTGGTCGATGGAGGCCGGCTACGACTACCAGCGCAGCTGCCGCGACGTGCCCGTGTTCAACACCGAGAACCACCTCATCCCGGACCGCGAGAAGCGGAGTGTGCGCGGGGAGCACATCTACACGGCGCTTTGGCAGAACACGGTGCACGGGCAGGGCGCGAACAC